>JBBDXV010000234.1:0-4139 GCA_040902165.1 Pseudohongiellaceae bacterium | reverse complement strand
GGTGTCGCATCCGAATCCGCAGCTCTATGGATTCCGTGCGATCTATGTGACCAATACTGATCCGGAACCGGTCGCGCTGCAGTAGATTACAACTGCCAGGCATAGGACAGCTTGAGAAACAGTCCGTGTTGAACTTGTCTTGCAAACATAGACAAATGAAAAACCCAAAAAGTTCATTCATACCGCAGTGACGTCACCGGATCGGCACTGGCAGTGCGATAGCACTGCACCGCGACGGTCAGCACTGCCACTATCAGTGTGACCGCCATCACCAGGCCATAGAACACCGCTGGCAATTCGGTACTGGACTGGAACTGCTTGAAGAAGTAGCTGGCCGCATAGTAGCCGCCGAGGCCAGCCAACAAGGACGCTACCAGCACCGGCTTGATGAAATCCCAGGTGAGCAGCCCGATAATTGAACCGGAGGTAGCCCCCAATACCTTGCGCACGCCTACTTCCTTGGTGCGTCGCTGGCTGGAATAGAAGGCCAGGGCATACAGACCCAACGCGGCGATGCAAATAGTGATAAACGCCGCAAACAAAGAGGCTTTACTGATACCGTTGGTCTGGTCGTAAACCGCTTGATTGTAGGTTGCGGAATAGAAAGTACGATTAATGGGAATTTCCGGGCGATGTCGCTCCCAGACCGTATCGATATGCGCAAGCACAGATTCCTGTTGCGCGGGATCGATACGAATCAACAGGGGTCGCACCGGGGCGGCATTGGCACGCAACACGCTGGTGGAGCGAAGCACATCTTCGAGTCCACCGCCGAGGCGGAAGTTGTCTACCACGCCCACTACGCGAAACTTTAGATTGCCAAGCTCTAAAATCTTGTTCAGTGCATCATCGTTGGATTCGAATTCAAAATTGCTGACAGCGGCAGGAGTTATCAGGGCGCCGTAGACCTGTTCAGTGTTGGGTTGACCGGCGGGCATATAGTCAGCGGGAAAGTCCAGGGAAAAGTCACGGCCTGCCAGGAGCTGCAGCTCCATGGTCCTGACGTAGTTTTCATCCACCCCAAAATGGCTGATCGGTACCAGTTGTTCTGCAGGCCAGCCTTCCCGTCGCCAGGGATTGTAACCACCGGTATTGGGTGGAGGCGTCTGGGACCGGGCGACATTAACGACACCTGGATGTTGTCTTAAATCGTTGATCAGCGCGTCGTAATTGAACTCTTCGGCGTTACGCGGATTGAAACGAGTATCCAGTATCACCAGGTTGTTGCGGTTAAAGCCCATCTCGAAATCATTCAGGAAGCCAATCTGCAGGTTGATGGCGATGGCCAGCAGCACCAGGATCATGGCCGTGGCGAATTGCACAACGGTAATGGCAGAACGCACCAGCCGACTCAAGCGTCCGCGCAGTCCCAGCCCCTTGATCGATGTCACCGGCTGGAAGCGTGACAGTATCAATGCTGGCACTAATCCGGAGAGCACACCGGTGAGCAGGACAAAGACGATCAATACTCCGGCCTGATTTGCTTCCAGTAATGTCGCCAGCGTAAATTCCGTATTGGTCAGCGCGGTATATACCGGTAACAGGAGATAGACCGCCGGCAGTGCGATCAATAACGCAATGGCAGTCAGTAACAGGGATTCAAACAGAAACTGGATCACTACTTGACCGCGATTGGCTCCGAGTGTCTTGCGCACACCGATTTCTTTTCCCCGCTGTTGTACCTGGGACAATGACAGGTTGGCAAAGTTGATGCAGGACGTAATCAGAATCAAAATGGCAAACGCGCTTAATCCAAGCAAAATCTGGGCGCGAGGATTATTTTGCGCACCGAAGCCCTGACGAGGTGACAGATAGATGTCTTCCAGTGACTCCAGCGATAGTGTGACATCAATACGATTCACGAAGTCCCGTTGCTGTTCCGGTACATTACGCTGGATGAAGTCTGCCAGGTCCGCACTGATGTTCTGGGCTTCCGCTGCAATGGGAATCACCATATAGGCCATAGTGCCACCGTAACCGGCCCAGGTTGTGCCATTCATGAAGTTGGCACCGAACACCGCACGAGCCGTTTCCGCGCTGACAAGCATGGGCATATCCATATGGGTGTTCTGCGGCAGATCGCGCACGATTCCCGTGACCCGCAGATCAAATTGATTGTCCAGGGTCAGTATCTGGCCCATGGGATCTTCACTGCCAAAATATTTCTGCGCCGTGGTTTCATCCATTATTACAGTGTTGATATCAGTCAGCGCCGTTGCTGCATCGCCTTGAAGAAAATCCCGGGGGAAGATGTCGAGGAACTGTGGTTCCACCCACAGGTAATCGTTACTCGCTGCCTCGTCACCGCGCGCGAACAGGCCATTGGTGCTTTGCACTCTGGCGGCGGTTTCAATCTGTTGATAGTCCTGCAACAGCGGGGGCAGATAGGCATCAGCAATCTGATTGCTGTTCACCCTCTGGTCGGTAGTAAAACTGGTGACCATACGATAGACATTCTCCCAGCCGGGAAAGTGCTTGTCGTAACTGTAGGTGTACTGGACATGGGTGATAACCAGAATGCTACAGACCAACCCCAGGGTCAGACTCAGCACTTTGATGGCGGAAAATACGGGTTGCTTGCGAAGCTGCTGCAGGGCAATCAGGAAATAATTGTAGAACATGGTGATTACCTTTTAGAGAACAGCGTCTACATTGGCTTTGGCATCCACGATTGCACCGTCCAGCAGCCTTACCAGGCGCGAACCATAAGCGGCGTAATGTTCGGAGTGAGTGACCATGATTACGGTTGCGCCGTCCTGGTTGAGAGATTTGAGCAGACCCATGACTTCATCGCCATTGGCCGTATCCAGGTTTCCTGTCGGTTCGTCAGCCAGCAACAGTTTGGGTTTACCCACGATGGCTCGGGCAATCGCCACACGCTGCTGTTGACCCCCTGACAACTGTTGCGGATAGTGCTTGCCGCGATGACCGATTGCCACGCGCTCCAGTACTTCGCCAACCCGATGACGACGCTCTGCGACGGGCACCTTCTGATACAGCAGCGCCAGATCAACGTTTTGATACACAGTCAGCTCGTCGATGAGATTAAAACTCTGGAAAATCACCCCGATGTTGGCTTTGCGCACGCCCGCACGCTGGGCCTCATTGAATTTGGCCAGTTCCTGGCCATTGAAGTAGTACTCACCACCGGACGGTGTGTCCAGCAAGCCGATAATGTTCAGCAAGGTGGATTTGCCACAACCTGAAGGACCCATGACGGAGAGAAACTCTCCAGCACCCACGTTCAGATTAATGTCGTTGAGTGCGGTAGTTTCGATTTCATCGGTGCGATGCACCTTGTAGATGGATTTCAGTTCGATCATGGTTATTCCTTCTTCTAATTAAAAAACCGACTTCGTACATAGAGGCACTCGTAAGAGGGGGGTAATGTATGCATACGAGGTCGGATAAATCGTTTTTGACAAGGCTGCGCCATAGACGTTCCTGGAAAGCTGTGCACAATTTTCTTAGACGAGAACCCAGATCAATTGGTTACTTTTCTTATGAATTCTGACAGAGCATTTAAACGCAAGGATTGTGCCAATGGTATTTGTGTTGAAATTTCAGGCGCTTAGCTTGGCGCACGTATTCCCTATGTAAGCGTAGTTAGGGAATTTGACGAATTCCGGGTCAAAGCAAAAAATCATCAGCCAGAGCTGATTTGAATTGAATGCGACAAAGAGATTTCGTTCTGACCCTGAATTACTGCGTCAACTGAATACGTTCCATGTCCGTCATCTGTCCATAGCTGGAAGTGATGACCCTGTCGCCGGCCTGCAGGCCTTCCTGAACTTCCACGTAGCGATTGTTGCGACGCCCGGTGCGTATATCCCGGCGCAACGCGTATTCGCCGGTAGAATCCAGCACGAATACCCAGTTGCCACCGGTATCCTGCACAAAGCCTCCCAGCGGCAGCAACAGGGTTTCCAGAGGACTGCCCAGGGTCAGCTCAAGCTGCAGGGTCTGACCTCGGCGGATGTTGTCTGGAGTCAGTCCTTCGAACACCAGATCAACAGCAAAGGTCCCGTCAGTGATCTCGGGATACACCTTCAATACACTGGACTGATAATCGCGACCTGACAGGGTAAATTTGGCGGATTGTCCGGCGAGTACCCGGGTCACATAGTATTCGTCTACCT
>JBBDXV010000233.1:0-4157 GCA_040902165.1 Pseudohongiellaceae bacterium | reverse complement strand
GATACCCGACGACATCCAGATCAAGGGACTGTCGAGCAAGGAAGCGCGCGAGTTGCTGGGAAGCGACTATCAGGAGGAATTGGAAGCCATTGAGCTGGTTCGCGGAGCAAGTCACAAGTTTGACATGGATGAATATCTGGCCGGCAGAATGACCCCGGTTTATTTCGGTACGGCACTGGGCAATTTCGGTGTGCGTGAAATGCTGAATGATTTTGTCGAATGGGCACCGGCACCATTGGCCAGGGCAGCCGAGACCAGGTCAGTGGCAGCGGACGAGGAAGCATTCAGCGCGTTTGTCTTCAAGATACAGGCCAATATGGATCCCCGGCACCGGGATCGTATTGCCTTCCTGAGGCTCTGCTCCGGTCAGTATGAACAGGGCATGAAGATGCATCATGTGCGGATTGGCAAGGATATCAAGATAACCGATGCGGTTACCTTTCTTGCCGGGGAACGGGAACATGCCGAAGCGGCGGTGTCCGGAGATATTATCGGGCTGCACAACCACGGGACCATCCAGATCGGCGATACGTTTACCAGCGGCGAGCAGCTGAAGTTCACCGGTATCCCCAATTTTGCCCCTGAACTTTTTCGCCGCATTCGTCTCAAGGACCCGTTGAAACTGAAGCAGCTGCAAAAAGGCCTGAAACAATTGTCAGAGGAAGGGTCGACCCAGGTCTTTATGCCGCTGCGCAATAACGATCTGATTGTCGGTGCCGTGGGTGCGCTGCAGTTTGAGGTCGTCGCTTATCGTCTCAAGGACGAGTACAAGGTGGATTGCGTCTATGAACCGATCAATGTGTACACGGCCAGATGGGTTTACAGTGATAACCCTGCCAAACTGGAAGAGTTTCGCAAAAAGGGCCACGACAATCTGGCGCTGGACGCCGGCGATTGTCTCACCTATCTGGCGCCCACAAGAGTCAATCTGAGTTTGACAGAAGAGCGCTGGCCGGAGCTTCGCTTCCTCGCAACCCGTGAGCATTGATATGAAGTTTGCCGTCACTGCGACTGATCAACTGGCACGCAGCGGCACCATGACGTTTCGGCGTGGAGTGGTGCATACCCCGGCCTTCATGCCGGTAGGAACCTATGGCAGTGTCAAGGGGCTGACACCAGAGCAGATCCAGCAAACCGGTTCCGAGATTCTGCTGGGAAATACTTTTCATCTGATGTTGCGGCCTGGCACCGAAGTCATTCGTGCCCATGGAGACCTGCATGAATTCATTGGCTGGCCGCAGCCGATACTTACCGATTCCGGCGGGTTTCAGGTATTCAGTCTCGGCGCTGTGCGAAAAATCAGCGAGGAAGGTGTGCGATTTCGTTCACCGGTTGATGGTGCAGATGTATTTCTCGGTCCCGAATCTGCGATCCAGGTGCAACAGCAACTGGGCGCCGATGTGATTATGGCCTTCGATGAATGCACTCCCTATCCGGTGTCGGAATCGGAGGCCAGACAGTCCATGGAGTTGTCGATGCGCTGGGCGGTGCGTTGCAAGGCGGCTCAGGGTGACCATGCCTCCGCACTTTTTGGCATCGTCCAGGGCGGAATGTATCGCTCGTTGCGGGAGGATTCCCTGCGGCAACTGGTTGAAACCGGCTTTGACGGTTATGCGCTCGGAGGTCTGTCGGTAGGCGAGCCCAAGGATGAAATGGCGGGCGTAATCGATGCCATTGTCCCGTTGATGCCTGGCGACAAACCCAGGTATCTGATGGGCGTTGGAACCCCGGAGGACATTGTTCTGGCGGTGAGCCGGGGTGTCGACATGTTTGACTGTGTCATGCCGACGCGAAACGCGCGCAATGCACATCTGTTCACCAGTCAGGGATTGTTGCGCCTGCGTAATGCCCGGTATCGGGACGACACCGGACCGCTGGATCCCAACTGCTCCTGTTACACCTGCAGGCATTTCAGCCGCGCGTATCTGCATCATCTGGACAAGTGCCGGGAGATGCTCGGAGCGCAGCTGAATACTTTTCACAATCTTTATTTTTATCAGCGACTTATGAGTGATTTGCGTCGCGCAATAGAACAGGGTAGATTGACCGCCTTTGCACGGGAGTTCAGCGCATCGCAGAGCATGATGAACCAGGAGCCCGACGACCAAACCGGTGACTGATGCATTGAATAACAGGCTTCAATCCCAATCTAGCAACCCAGACCCGGAATTCCGCCCGGCCAGGGCCGACATCCCGGGCAATAAATAATGGAAGACAACATCATGGATTTTCTCATCCCTACCGCTTATGCACAGGCGCCACAGGCCGCCGCGCCGAGTACCACCTTCAACCTGATATTCATCGGCGGGATGTTTCTGCTGTTCTATCTCATCCTGTGGCGTCCCCAGTCGAAACGGGCCAAGGAACATCGCGAATTGATTAGCGCAATTTCCAAAGGTGACGAAGTGATGACGTCAGGCGGAATAATCGGCAGGGTAACCCGGGTCAGTGATGACTATATCGCCGTGGAAATATCCAAGGGCGTGGAAATCAGACTGCAAAAATCTTCAGTTTCCGCTGCCCTGCCGAAAGGCACCATAGATAATATTTAAGGCATCAAACGTCATTCACCCGGTTGTGTGGAACCTTGATCAATCATGTTAAATCGATATCCGGCCTGGAAAAACATTCTCATTTTGCTGGTAGCAATACTGGGACTGGTTTATTCCGCTCCCAATCTTTTCCCGGACGATCCGGCCCTGCAGATTTCCCATGAAAGCGAAGAAGTGGTGGAGGCCGATCTCGCCGTCGTCACCACCGCGCTGGATGCAGCCCAGATCGAGTATTTTGGCGAGGGCATTGAGAACGGCAGCATCTCCGTAAGACTGGTCAGCCTGGAAGACCAGTTGCGTGCCAAGACAGTTATCGAAGAGGCGCTCACCAACCAGCACATCGTCGCGCTGAACCTGGCGCCGACGACACCGGCCTGGTTGCAGGCAATCGGTGCAGGCAAGATGAATCTGGGCCTGGATCTGCAGGGCGGCGTGCACTTCCTGATGGAAGTGGATATGGAAGCGGCGATTGAGCGGCGCATGGAAGACAATCTGTCCAGTGTCAGAAATCTGCTGCGTAATGCCAGAATCCGGTCCAATGGCATGGAGCTGGTCAGCAATTCCCATATCGAAGTCCGCTTCGCCGATGCGCAGACGCGTGATCAGGCAAGAACCGAGCTGCGGGACGACTTTCCGGAATTGCTGTTTCAAAATAGCGAGGACGGCGATATAGCGATTCTCGATCTGCGTCTTACCGAAGAAACCATGCTGCAAATTCAGCGCGACACTATCCAGGCAAATCGAACCACTTTGCTGAATCGCGTGGATGCGCTCGGCGTCGCAGAACCTACCGTCCAGCAGCAGGGATCAGACCAGATAGTGGTGGAGTTGCCGGGAGTGCAGGATCCTGCGCAGGCGATCCGGATACTTCAGCGTATCGCGACACTGGAGTTCCATCTTGAGGCAGCGCTCGGGTCACCCTCTCTGAGCTTCGAGACTTACGATTACCAGGGTTTGACAGTCAATGTGAACAACGATGTCATTCTGCAGGGTGACCGGGTCAGTGATGTCGCCTCAACCCTCGATGAAAACGGTTTGCCCCAGGTGTCGATTACGCTCGATGCCCAGGGTGCCCAGCAGCTCAACCGGGTGACGCGGGATAACGTCGGGCGCATGATGGATATTCTGTTGATAGAGACCAAATCCCGTACCAACCGTTTCCTTGATGCCGCCGGCGAACAGGTTGAAGAAATCGAGTTTTATGAGGATAAACGACTCATCAGTCATGCCACCATCCGGTCTGCACTGGGACGCCAGTTCCGCATTACCGGACTGACCCAGGCTGAAGCCAATGACCTGTCATTGCTGATTCGTTCAGGTTCACTTGCGGCCCCGATGACGATTGTAGAGCAGTCGGTAATCGGTCCGACCATGGGACGGGAAAATCTCGAGCAGGGTACCTTTGCCGTGGGTGTCGCATCGCTTCTGGTTATTCTGTTCATGGTTCTTTACTACCGGGTGTTCGGTCTGATTGCCAATGCGGCCCTGATATTCAACATACTGCTGATCATCGCCGTCATGTCATCCATTTTACCGGCCACCCTGTCGCTCCCCGGTATCTTTGGTATTGTGCTGATTGTGGGGATGGCGGTTGACGCCAATGTG
>JBBDXV010000232.1:0-4193 GCA_040902165.1 Pseudohongiellaceae bacterium | reverse complement strand
GCAGGCGTAATCCTGGCACTTGCCCTGGTCTGTTTTACCGTATTGAACGACGGCGAAATCAGACCGTTCGGAGGATTGCTGGATGATAATACCGGCATCTATGCAGCGGGTGACCCCTATGGCGAGTGGATCTACGCTGAATGTGACGGCGAGCAACAACAGATCACGGTATTGAAAGATGGACAGCTTCTAGGGGTCGGCGGTCTTGCGGCAGTTCAATCGGTTGCGCTTCCTGACTGGTGTGACTTGCCGATGGTAGACAACCAGAACCTGGGGCTGTGGGAAGCCAAACTGGCACGATTGAACCAGCTTACAGCCACGTCAGGGACCTCAGCGAATGTTGTACTGGACGCCGCTCTTGACCTGCCGGTTTCATCCCTGTTGCTGCAACCAATGGGAACATGGCTCGACAGTAATGCTGAACATGGTGCCGAATTGCTCGATGCTGTTGTCATGCGCAACAGTCTCGAACGGGAAACCGGTTTTCAACCCAGCAATGTCAGCCGCGAAAATCTGAACATGGTTTTGAATCACGCCCTGCGTCAAGCGAGCACCCTGAATCCTGATGCCGAACAAATCCGCTATTGGTTGAGCTCCAGACATATCAATTCCAACGAAGAATTGTTATTGAACCTGGCTCGCATGAACGGTAGCGATCCGGAAATCGCTGCAGCCTTGCTGGGATTACTGGATTCCCTCCCGCAGCAGGAACGCCAGCGAGTCTATGAACAAATTGCCGCCAATCTGATTTCCCAACCGCAATACGCGTCATTACTGGCCCAACAGTTAGGCACCCTGTCCAATTCCCAGCGCTTCGCGACAGCGCGTCTGTTGCTTCTGCGACCTGATGCTCCTGTAGAATTCGCCGAGCAATTGTTGGTGGATTTTGATGACAGATTTTACGGCGAACAGGCGGAGCTCGATGCCTTCAATCTGATAGCCGACCGACTGCAAAACGAACCTGGCGCTGAGTATCTGTTGACTGCGGTACTGGGTGACCTGGCAGACCTGGAGCGCCGTTTGGCAGCAATTCGCATGGTGGAGATGGATCGCGACGGAGAGACACGATTTACCATCGCCGTTCTGGATGCCTTTGATGAGCTGCATGAATTGAGTCAACCACGCGTGATTGAGGCAATATTGCGATCACCCCAGTTTGCGGATCAGCAAATGCAGCAACTTGTGGTAAGTACCATTGATGCAGAAGTGAGCGGAGTTAGCAGACGGGAATTACTGGAACAGGTTCAGCGCCACCCACAGGCACAGGCGGAAATCATTCGCAACATTGAAACCCTGCGTGACTGAACTCAATCGGCCAGATGTTTGCTTACTATCTCACGCATCGCACTGAACCATGCGACGTCGTCATTGAGATTGGGAACAAGCATGAGTTCCTCGCCGCCCTTTTCGATAAACATCTCCCGATATTCAATTCCGATCTCGTGCAGCGTCTCCAGACAATCTGACACAAATGACGGGGTAACTACTGCAATATTCCTGATACCACGTTCTGCTAGCTGGCTGATATGTTCATCCAGGTAAGGTTGAATCCATGCCTGCTTGCCGAATCTGGATTGAAACGCGACTGAGTAAAATTCATCTGGCCAGCCCAAAGCCGAGACGATGCTGCGTGTGGTTTCCATACATTGCGCACGGTAACAGTAGCGATTGCTGTCATTGATGGTGGCACAACAAACACCGAACCGGCAGTAGTTATGTTCATCCGCCCTGGAAATATTCCTCTCGGGCAATCCATGGTAACTGAAGATAACATGCTCTATTTCCGGAGTATTGCTTCCAAGCGGAAGATGTCTGGTAATCAAAGTTGCCCAGGCGCGTATGAATGCCGGCTCACTGAACAAGTCAGGCACAAACTTTATACGCGGCTGTACGTGCCATCTTTCCAGGCATTTATTGACTGCATGAAATACGGATTTCGTAGTGGCCGTGGAGTATTGCGGAAACAATGGTATTACCACAATCTCGTTTACGCCGGCTTTTTCCAACTCCTCCATGGTCTCGGCGATAAAGGGTTGACTGTAGCCCATCCCGGCACGCACCAGAACTCCGTCCTTGTGAAACGCTTGCTGCAGACTCTTTAGCAAGCGGTCCGAATAAACCTTCAGGGGCGATCCTCCCTCAAGCCAGATGGTCTGGTACTGCTTCGCTGTTTTGGGAGCCCGGAACGGAATGATAATCAGGTTGCGCAGCATCCAGCGACCCCAGGCCGGCAGGTCAAAAACGAAAGGGTCGGCAAAAAAATAGCGGTAAAACTCCCGCAGACCTTTGGTCGTGGGTTCAGCCGGTGTACCCAGATTCAATATCAGTACTGCTTTACGTAACGGTGCTTCCATTCACTGCCTTTTCCAACTCACAGCGACGCCGGCCGGCAATCGATGGTTCAGTTTGACGATCACGGATTAATTGCCTGTCGCGGAGCCTGATCAACCTGCTTGACAAAAAACGCCATGAACCGCGCCATTCTTTCAAGTCCAGGAGTGGAAATGACTTCAAACACTTCGCCGCTGGTATGGTACAGCGGCGGGGCCTGCATGGTCGTGACAATGGGTACCCCGGCAGCCCGGTAACCACCGCCTTCGCCACTGGCCATGGTTGAGTGTCCGGAGACAAAATTGGTGCCATAACGCTCGACACCGAGGTCAAACAGATTTTCCAGAAACGGCGCAGAATTGGTAATGCCGGCTACGATCGGCGCCTCGCCCGAATCAGCAATAAATTCCCGGTAGCCGTCATCATAAACACTTCGCGCCGGTGAAAAGTTTCTTTGTGCGACGTGCTCGAGATTGAAAATTAACAGACTTTCGCCAAACAGCTGCGGGTTCATTCGTACCGCATTGCCCGGACCATTGAGACCGGAAGTATGGTGCCCGGCACTGGCAACCAGCACCAGGGTTCGCTGCAGTTGAATTTCCGGACGGGAAAAATGCCGCGCCAGTGCAACCAGGACTGCCAATCCATCACCATTATCACCGGCTCCGTCAAACCAGGCATCCACGTGGGCATTCAGAACTATCGTTTCGCTGCTTGCTCCCGGAATCACTGCCAGCGCATTGCGTGCCGACAGACCGGAAAATTCCTGTGCCGCCAATGACAGGCGCATTTGTAATTGATCAAGGCTGCCGGCGACGGCTGCCTGATTTATCACCTGGCTGAGAAACAGCCCGTCGCGGCCACCAATATTGAAACAGGGTCCGCCGCAATTGGCCAGGTCGCGTGCCATTTCATTACCGGGCAGTTCAATGATATTGATTACCGCTACGGCACCGCGCGCCATGATGTCACGAGCCCGCGGAACGACTTTGTCGCGTTCAAATACCAGATGTCCCTGTGGCGTGACCTGTTGGACAGCAATCTTGCCGCTAACATTTATTGACGCAAGTTCGGCCGGGCTGCCGGTGCCGACGAAAACTACCGGTGCCGTAAGGCTTCCGCCGGGTAGGTTCGAGGGGGCCAGCGCGATCGACGTGGTGAACACAACATCCCGGGCATTGTTGCCAAACACCGGATCCGCCAGTAATCGCACTTCCCAATCTATCGGCAGCCAAAGTCTTGCTTCCGACTCCTGATCAAAATCCTGTATCCGCACATCGCTGATCCCTGCGGCACGGAACTGCTCGGCTGCCCAATCCACGGTGGCAGCGCCAGAGGGAAACCCGCTTACCCGGCCCCAGATCTGACTGCTGCCAAACTCACGTCGCTGCCTGCTGGCGATAGAAAAATCCACGATGCTGCGCAAGTCCTGGCTGATTCTTTCGCCATTTAATTCTTCCCATTCCGTTTCGCCGGCAGGTACCACAGCCGGTGCCGGACCCCGTGTACCGATGATCGCAGGCACTGCATGTGCCTGCATCACCGGTGGCGGTTGCAGTCCAAACCAGGAAGTTTCCTGTGCGGACAACGGGACCGCCGGAATCAATAGCATCACGGCAAGCAGACCGGGCAATACAGCTCTGGAATCCTTCATGCTGTGTTTTCCTCTGATTATCAATTAGTGAAATTCCCGGTTCCGATTCTGCTGAGGTACCGATACGGCACCATTCAGTGATCCCTGTATTACGAAGGCTGATGCCCAGGGCAGGATTTTTTTCATGACGCAGTCTCCAATGGCAGATTTGCCAGACCGATTGTAAGGACTAAGCTGGCCCGAATAAAGGCAAGACTACCGCTGCGCA
>JBBDXV010000231.1:0-4238 GCA_040902165.1 Pseudohongiellaceae bacterium | reverse complement strand
GCGTACTGATGCCGGAAGATCCCTTTATTACCGTCAATATGCATTATCACAAGCAGACTGGTCCGGATACGGCTGTTTACGATGACACCAGGGCGGGATTCGAATTTTACAAGGATGGCGCGGTAATCGATCACGTAGTGGAGACCAATCTGTTACCCCACAGCGGCTGGACCATTCCGCCCGGTGATCCCAATTTCGAAGTCAACAATACCCACGCCTTCGATGAGGATGTCTTTCTGTTGTCCATGGGTCCTCATATGCATTATCGGGGCAAGGCGATGCGTTATGAGCTGGAGTATCCCGATGGTGAAATGGAAACCCTGCTGTGGGTACCCAAGTATGACTTCAATTGGCAGTTCCTTTACGAATACAAGGAACCGAAGTTCATCCCGGCTGGCTCTACCCTGCATATGAGCTGGTGGTTCGACAACTCCGCCAATAATCGTTTTAATCCGGATCCTGCCGCAGCGGTAGTCTATGGTCCGGAAACCACCGATGAAATGGCCAATGCCAGAATCTATTACGCTCCCACTACGCCTCAGGGCATTGTGGTCGGCAAGGAAATTCCGGCTGAGGTTCTGGCGCGTGCCCGCGCCGATGAAGACCGTCGCCGTGCCAGTGCGGCCAGAACCGGAGCGGGTCATGAACCGCCACCGGATGATCCCAGCTGGCTGGATCACTAGGAGCAAAAAGGGGACAGATCTATTTTTTCCTCGGAAAAATAGACCTGTCTCCTTTTTGGTTGAAAAATAGATCTGTCCCCTTTTTGCTCAACTGACAGCAATTTGATAGGCAGGTCGTGATTTGAGTCGCTGCCAATAGGCGCCAACCGCTGCTGGATATTCCCGCGCCAGCAGCCAGTCTGTCAGCATCAGCGAATAGCCATTCATGATATCGGCGGCGGAAAAGTCATTCCCCAACAGGTAATCCTTGCCCTGCAATGAAACGTCGAGCGCCTGCACGCAGAGCCAGACACGATCTTTCATATCCTTGACCACTGCCTCAATCTCATTGTCCTTGCCGAACACCCGTCGGTGATTGACGAGTTCGCCCAGAGGTCGGGCGTAGGTCGCTTCACCGAACCAGCTCCACTGCAGATAAATTGCATGCTCCGCGGTGCCTGCCTGCGGCTGTAAACGGCCCTTTCCATATCGATCCAGC
Source organism: Pseudohongiellaceae bacterium (assembly GCA_040902165.1). GTDB lineage: Bacteria > Pseudomonadota > Gammaproteobacteria > Pseudomonadales > Pseudohongiellaceae > NORP240. Next base: position 3,077 of record JBBDXV010000231.1, on the reverse strand, counting down.
AAATACTGAACCATGGCACCGGATTCAAACATGCTGAGATCACCATCCTCCATTACCGGAACCTTGCCTACCGGATTTTTTGCCATCCACTCCGGACTGAAGCGATAACTGGCGGCAAAATCCACCGGTATCCGCTCATAGGGCAGACCAAGTTCCTCGCACAACCAGATGACGCGAATGGAACGGGTACGGGGGGCGTGATATATACGGATCATGGGTGATTTCCTCTCTGTTATCTGTGCGCCTGATTGGCTAGCATAGCCGGGTTCTGAGCAGGTTTGCGCGAAGCTGTTCTTATAGCAGTTGCGACCTGGTAGTGACAATCATGTGGAGGAATAATGAACGAAAACAAGAACCATCAAATCATGAATCTATTCGCTGTACCCATTTACAAGGCACCAATGGGCAGACAGTACACCGTTGAAGAAAATAACTTTTTCAGGGCTGAGATGAGTGAACCGGTGTTTGCGATCTCCAACTATGCTTCCCGCAACAAGAATGTTTTGGGATCACCGGTTCTGCAAAATCTACGCAGTGAGATACAAACCCACCTCAATAATTACTTTCAACTGGTCTACAACACTGCCAATGAGGTAAACCTCGCCATCACCCAGTCCTGGCTGGCGCGCACCCGGCAGGGAGAGTCCCATCATGCCCACTCCCATCCCAACAGCGTGGTAAGCGGCGTGCTTTATATCAATCTGGACAAGGACGACGGTATCAATTTCTATCGCAATGACGAACAGAACTGGTACGAACTTATGCCCAGAGAGAATAATTATTACAACGCCCATAGTATTTTTGTGCAGACAGAAGTGGGCAGCCTGGTCCTTTTTCCCTCTCACATCAAACACGGAGTTCGAGAGGTAACGGCGGGTATCGAGCGCCTGAGTCTGGCATTCAATACGTTTTTCAGCGGCCAGATGGGCAGGGACGACTACTCCAATTCGCTCAGCATTACCGTAAAGTAACGGCTTTAACCAGGCCTTGAACACAGGAACCAAAATTATGAATCGCTTCCGACACAAACTCATGACATTCGTTTCAGTACTGAGCTGTTTTTGTGCCAGCCTGCAGTCGTTTGCCCAGGTCGGCGGCAGCCTGATCGAATTTCCCCCGCAGGATCTGGACCTGCAGATAACAGAAACGTCGGATGGCAGGCCCGAGCTTGGACAAGATGAATTCAGGCTGATAACCGGCGAATACTATCGCCTGAATATCACCAGTAACGGACTGACCGACTGGCGCGTTGAAATGCCGGCGTTGTTGCAGAACTCCCATCTGCGTGTTGTGACTATCAATGGCATTGAAGTACATCTGCAGGCCATGGTATTTCGGGCAATCGAGTTTGATCAACCGGGCACTGCGTCCTTCAGTTTTACGCCGATAGCGCCAGGGATTTATACATTCACCGTTGGCAGGAACCCCATTGCCCAGGGACTGGTACGAGGTCAGGCGGGAGTACAGGAGACTGACCGCAGGGCAGAGGGCAGATTTGTCGTGGAGTAGGCGAGCACTCGTGCAGACGACACAGCCTGACAAGCGCGGTTATTTCCCGGCCAACTTCGCCTCATTGATTTCCAGCGCACGCCTGTATGCAGGTCTGGTGGTCAGTCTGGCCACGTAGTCCTGATAGCTGGACCGCTTTTCAATACCGCCGAACTGCATTCCCCAAATCAGATGTGAGCCGAGATAGACGTCTACTGCGGTGAATGCATGACCACAGATAAAAGGCCCGGGTTTTACCGCGATTTCCAACGCCGCCAATACTTCCTCGTGACTGCCGAATCCGACCGTGCGTTCGCGACCTTCCGGTACCTTCCAATCCATAGCTTTGGCAGTGACCGAAGCCTCGACCGGCCCGGCGGCGAAAAACATCCAGCGGAAAAAGTTTGCCAGTCGCGGATCATGTGCCGCGGGAATCAGGTTCTTTTCCGGATAGGCAACGGCAAGATATGTACAGATGGCGGGTGTTTCGGTTACCACTACGCCATTGTGTTTCAGAGAAGGGATTTTCCCCATCGGATTGATAGCGAGATATTCGGCAGATTTGGAGCCGCTGCCATACTCTATCCAGACCGTGTCATACGGCTCGCTGAGTTCTTCCAGCATCCAGTGAACGATGCGGCCGCGGGACTGCGGGTTGGTATAGAAAGTCAGTGCACGCATTGAATGCTACTCCGTCTAATTGCCTAACCTGGCTCGGGTAGATTGCACCAGGTCGGCATAGAAATCCGACTCCGGGTCCAGTTCGGCAGCCTGCTCATAGGCGCTCAGGGCATCGGTCAGCCGATTCTCCTGCTCTAACAGTCTTCCCAGGGTGCGATAGAAAAACGCATTCCCGGGCATGGCTGCAATGCCGGCCCGGTAAATCTGGATCGCCTTGCCGGTTGCGCCGGCGTTATTGTAGGTATTGCCCATAACGTGGATCTGGGAGTCATTTTCCGGATCCAGTTCGATTGCCTTAAGGTCATACCTGAGGGATGTCTCAAAGTTCCTTGCAACGCGTTCCAGCTCCGCCAGGGTAGCAACAGCGGCGATAAGAGAAGCACTGGCTTCGGTAGTCATCTCGATATATCGCGCATACAAGGGCTTGGCTTCCTCAACGCGTTCAAGGAAATAATAGGTATTGGCCAGACTGCGGATCGCGTCACCGAAATTCGGATCGGCGACAATGGCCTGCCGGTATTCATCAATGGCTTCGTCATAACGTTCAAGATTGCTATAGGTATTGCCCCGCCGATAGAGCCGCTGTGCCAGCTCCGCATCAACCGTCGGGGCACCAGCGCTTCGCATTGGCGCGGCACCGGGCTGGGTGTGCATTGAATGGTCTACCGCGCCGCTTTGCTGCGTGAATCCCGGATTTGCCGTAAGCATGCATGCCGCAAAAAAGGTGATTCCCACTAGTTGTTGTGCCGCCATTACTTGCCGCCTCTTGTTCTGGTCAGTGTGCAATGCTAACCGCCCGCGCCGGAAATTGCCATGCAGTCTCAAGTCTGGACCGAAGGCTTCAACGCAAAATGATCGTTGCCTGTTTCTGGCCGGTAGCGATGACATTGCCGATTTTCCGTGCGCCG
>JBBDXV010000230.1:1231-4263 GCA_040902165.1 Pseudohongiellaceae bacterium | reverse complement strand
TCGGGTCGGGCAATTCAGAGAACTGCAAGGCATGCCGATTAACTTGTTTAACACAAATTTTCGAACTCTGTTACTGACTTTTCGACCAGAGGATTTGCTCAATTGAAGCACTGCAATCTATTGGCTCTGTTGCTATTGCTGCTGTCAGCAACGACCCGGGCTGAACTCAATATCCAGATCACCAAGGGTGTGGACAACCCCGTCCCTATCGCCGTGGTTCCGTTTGCCTGGCAGGGTGAAGGCTTTCTCAGCGAGGACATCGCCGAGATTGTCGCGGCCGATCTGCAGCAAGTTGGTGAGTTTCGCGCCTTGTCGCGATCCAACATGCTTAGTGTTCCGCGCCAGGAAAGTGAAGTTTTTTTCCGCGACTGGCGAATACTGGCCCAGGACTATTTGCTGGTGGGAAACATCGACCGTGCAGCTGGCAGCCAGCTGGTACAGGTGCAATATGAACTTTTTGACGTCAACCGAGAGCTCAAGCTGGCCGGAGAAGTGTTGACCGGCAGTGTCGCCCAGCTTAGGGATATTGCACACGAAATCAGTAATGTAGTGTTTCAGCAGATAACTGGCATAGCCGGTGCATTCACGACCCAGATTCTTTATGTCGTGGCCGAGCAGTTGAGCCAGGAGGTGACGTATTTCCGCCTGGAGAAGTCGGATTATGACGGCCACCGGGCTCAAATACTGCTGGAATCACAGGAACCGATCATGTCCCCAGCCTGGTCGCCTGATGGCACCCAGGTCGCCTATGTGTCGTTCGAAACCGATCTTCCCCGTATCTATATACAGACTGTTGCCAGCGGCGAAAGACGCCAGATAACCAATTATCCCAATATCAATTCCTCACCGGTATGGTCTCCCGACGGTAGCAAGCTAGCAATGGTGCTGTCCAAGGACGGTAGCCCGGACATTTACGTGCAGGACCTGGCAAGTAATCAGTTGACCCGCGTCACTGACCATCCGGCTATAGAAACCGAGCCCAGCTGGACTACTGATGGCCGCTCCCTGGTGTTTACCTCAGACCGAACCGGGACACCGCAGTTGTACATGATCGCCCTTGGCGCCGAGTCCTTTGATGTAGAGCGACTGACCTATGATTGCCACTGGTGCATGAAAGGAAGGTTCCTGCCGGACGGGGTCAATCTGGTGCATGTCCGTCGACCGACCCGGCAAAGCAACAATTACAGTATCAGTATTTTGAACATTGAAACCCTTCGCGTGCTGACTTTGACAGACACAACCCTGGACGAATCACCAAGTATCGCTCCTAATGGCAGTATGATCATTTACGCGACAAAATACGGGGGCAGAGGCGTTCTGGACGCGGTTTCAATTGACGGGCGTGTAAAGTTCCGCTTACCATCATCGCAAGGTGATGTGCGTGAGCCGGCATGGTCTCCTTTTTTTAACTAACGCAGTAAACGGCAAGTTGGATTAACGTAATAAAGTTCTTTGGAGGACTTGTAAGGTGAAAAAAATGACTACTCAAGCAATTAAATTTGGACTACTGATGACTGCGCTCGTGGCTCTTGGCGCTTGTCGTTCTTCCAGCGATTCCGAAGAAATGGCGACACCAGAGGCCAATACCCCGGCAGCCACCCCCAGTGCCGGAACCCAGCCGGCAGCACCGAGCGCAGAGCAGATTGCGATAGAAAGGGCGCTGAGAACCCGCATCTTCTATTTCGACTTCGATGTGGCTGAATTCCGACCTGCTGACCGGGAGACTCTGACATTCCACGCCCGCGACCTGGCATCCAACCCGAATAAACGGGTTCGCCTCGAAGGTCATGCTGATGAACGCGGAACCAGGGAGTACAACCTGGCACTTGGTGAACGTCGATCCAATAACATAGCCAATTTCATGATCGTCAATGGCGCATCGCGCGCGCAGATCGAAACGGTCAGCTATGGTGAAGAACGACCTGCCCAGAATGCCACGACTGAAGCGGCTTATCAGGCGAATCGACGGGTTGAAGTCATAGATCGTTAAAAGTTCGATTGACTGGTCATGCAGAAATCTTCGTTAAACCTTATCAGTTTAACCACCCTGGCGCTTGTTGCCAGCTGGGGTGGCGTGAGCCTGAGGGCGGCCGAACCTGCCAATGACGCATTGATAATATTGCTGGACCAGAATCGGGGGTTGCAGGTGGAAGTTCAGGCCTTGCGCGCCTTGGTTGAACAGCAGGGGTTTGAAATTCGCACGCTTCAGCGCGAATCGCTTGACCGCTATAGAGATATGGATACTCGCCTGGGCGCGCTGGAACAGTCTCGACCAATTGCGGAACAGTTGCCGACGACAGGGATTACTTCGATTCCGCCAGTTGAAAGCACCGGTATCGATCCAGGGTCGCTGACTACGCCGCAATCCCAGCCATTACTTGGCAATTCCAGTGTTACTTCCGGCGCCACCGCCGGTAGTATCATTTCCAGTCCTGTGCCTGGAACGTCACTGCCCCTGAATACCAGTCGGCCCTCATTGGAACCTGTGGTGCTGAGCGAGCAGGAGCTCTATCAAATGGCTTACGAATCGGCCATTAACAGTCAGTTTGAAAGGGCTATCGCGGAGTTTGACCAGTACCTGGGCATCTACCCGAATGGTCGCTTCACCACAAATGCCCATTACTGGAAAGGCCAGTCGTATTTATATCTGTCCCGTTACCAGGAAGCGGTAAATGCCTATGAGATTATCCTGCAACAGTATCCGGATGCCGCGAAAGTGGCGGACGCCATGTATGGCGTGGGAGTGGCCTATGAAGGTATGGGAAATATTGCCCGCGCCCGCCAGATAATGCAGGACATCAAACGTCGCTTTCCCAATACCGGGGTAGCAAATCTTGCCGATACCCGACTGTTGTCAATGCAATAATCCCGGACTTGCCGGCCCTGTAGTAAAATTCCGCCGGTTCTGACCAGCGGTCGAAACACCCCATCAGTCTCTTTAGCCAATGTCTTCTTCCAGCAAAGTTCGCATAACTGAAATTTTTCATTCCCTGCAGGGGGAAGCGCAAACAGTCGGCAAGCCCACGGTGTTT
>JBBDXV010000230.1:0-1131 GCA_040902165.1 Pseudohongiellaceae bacterium | reverse complement strand
CCCGGTTCTCTTGAAGAAAGTCGTAACCACGAACAAAACTATGCGGCGCTGAAACCCAAGGATCAAGTGAAGTTTGTCATCTGTGATCGCAATGATTATGAATTTGCCAAGAGCAGGATTCAAATGCTGAATTTAACAGAGCGGGTCGGTGAGGTTCTGTTATCACCGTCCTATACCCAACTTCCTGCGCAGCAGCTGGCCGCATGGATTCTACAGGATGGAATGGATGTACGCATGCAGCTGCAAATGCACAAACTCATCTGGGGCGATGCGCCGGGGCATTGAAGAGACCTGGACAACAGACCAATGACGACAAGTGGAAATAAATTGCGTGCCGTTGTGCTGGTTTCAGGTGGACTGGATTCTGCAACTTGTCTGGCGATTGCACAGAGTCGCGGATACGCCTGTTATGCGCTGAGTTTTGATTACGGGCAACGATCACTCAGTGAGCTGGACGCTGCCCGACGCTTAGTTAATGTCTGCAATGCGTCGGAACACCGGGTAATCAAACTTGATCTGGGGTCGCTGGGCGGATCTGCATTGACCGATAGCAGTATTGCAGTTCCCCTGCAGGAATCGCGCGGAATCCCGGTAACTTATGTGCCTGCACGCAACACAGTTTTTCTTGCCTATGCATTGGCATGGAGCGAAGTGATCAGAGCCAACGCAATATATATTGGGGTCAATGCACTGGATTACTCGGGTTATCCGGACTGTCGGCCGGCCTATATACATGCCTTCGAAGCCATGGCCAATCTGGCAACCAAGTCAGCAGTTGAAGGTCAGGCTGTCAAACTGGAAACGCCACTGATTCAATTACGCAAGGCCGAGATTATCAGATTGGGTATTACGCTCGGTGTTGACTACAGTCTCACGGTTTCCTGTTACCAGGCAGACGAGACTGGAAGGGCATGTGGCGCCTGTGACAGCTGTCGATTTCGTAAACAGGGGTTCGCTGCTGCAGGGGTTGATGATCCAACCTTGTATGTTATCTGATGTTGTTGAACTGGCGGCTCCAATCGCGCATTGAAATCAGTTTGCGCCGCAGTTGTTCATTTTGTTGTCATTCATCGCTCCTGATGACTTGAGTTTTTTGTATTTGATAGTACTATACCGCCCTTTCCCGGGTCG
>JBBDXV010000229.1:2959-4276 GCA_040902165.1 Pseudohongiellaceae bacterium | reverse complement strand
GTGGCATCCAGCGCGCCGGTTTCCAGCGACGTGAACACATCGCTCACCTGCATCGTCACCGGTACACCACCCGCGCGATTGAACACTTCGCCGCCGAGGCCGGGAATACGCATCTTCATGCCCTGCAGATCCGCCAGTGAATTGATCTCTTTATTGAACCAGCCGAACATCTGCGTACCGGAGTTGCCGCCGCGCACCGGAATCAGATTGAACGGCGCGTAAATTTCTCGCCACAGTTCATTGCCGCCGCCATAGGCCAGCCAGGCATTCATCTCGGTGCCGGTCAGCCCAAACGGAATAGTGGAGAAAAACGGGGTCGCGGCGATTTTGCCCTGCCAGTAATAAGCACCGCTGTGGCCAATTTCCGCCGTGCCGCGGGACACTGCGTCGAACACTTCCAGCCCGCCGACCAGTTCATTGGCACCATAGACGCGAATGCGCATCCGGCCATTGCTCATTTTCTCCACCTGTTGGGCGAACAGTTCCGGCGAAGTGCCCAGCGCTGGCAGATTCTTGGGCCAGGACGTGATCATCTTCCATTCGTAGACCCGGGTGTCATTAGCCGCGACTGTATCGGAACCGTTTCCGGCGTCTTCGCCACAGGAAATGAGCAGCAACAATAATAGGAATAATAGGGACAGATTTATTTTCCGAAAAATAAATCTGTCCCGGTTTTTAAATAAATCTGTCCCCATTTTCAAATCCTCAGAGAGCTTCAAGCTTGGCATAGGATAATACCAGCCACTTGCTGCCGAAACCGGCAAAATTTACCTGCACACGGGCATTCGGGCCCTGGCCTTCGTAATTCAGTATTACGCCTTCACCGAACTTGCCATGCAAGACCCGTTGTCCCAGGGAAAGGTCGGTCTGCGGCACTTCGGCGCGGGACATGCTGCCAGTGCTGCGCACCGGCGTGCCCAGCGATGCCGCAGGCCGGACGGTCGACTTCAGACGAATCTCATCGATGAGCTCTTTCGGGATCTCGCGAATAAACCGCGACGGTCGGCATAAGGTGACATCGCCATGCAATCGTCGCGATTCCGCATAGCACAGATACAGTTTGCTCTTGGCGCGCGTGATGCCGACATAGCACAGGCGTCGCTCTTCTTCCAGGCCGCTGAGATTCTCCATCGACATCTTGTGAGGGAAAAGACCTTCCTCAAGCCCGGCCAGAAACACCAGCGGAAATTCCAGACCCTTGGCAGAATGCAAAGTCATCATCTGCACTGCATCTTCGTTTTCTGCCGCCTGGGCATCGCCCGCATCCAGTGCAGCCTGGTCCAGAAACGCTGCAAGTATTTTGTTGGATGCGAGATC
>JBBDXV010000229.1:0-2859 GCA_040902165.1 Pseudohongiellaceae bacterium | reverse complement strand
TTTCGCCTTCCTTGCCGTCAGTCCACAGGTTCTTGCCCAGACGACCGCTGTTATGGCCGATGAGCTTGTTGGCGGCCTTGAGAATCGTCGAGGTCGAGCGATAGTTCTGTTCCAGGCGGATGATCCCGGCACCAGGAAAGTCGACATTGAATTGCTGGATGTTCTCGATACGCGCGCCGCGCCAGCCGTAGATGGACTGGTCATCATCACCCACTACCATCATCTGCCGCGCATTGGCACCGAGCACTCGTAGCCAGGCATATTGAATCGTGTTGGTGTCCTGGAATTCGTCCACCAGAATGTATTGGAAGCGACGGCGATAATGATCGAGCACCTGTGGATTCTTCAGCCACAGTTCATGCGCGCGCAACAGGATCTCGGCAAAGTCGACCATGCCGCCGCGATTGCAGGCGTCTTCATAAGCGCCGTACATCGCGACCATGGTTTTAGTGTAGTCATCACCAAAGTGGTCTACGCTTGCGGCGCGCAGGCCTTCATCTTTCTGGCTGTTGATAAACCACTGACACTGACGTGGCGGCCATTTCTCGTCATCGATCCCGATGCTCCTGCAGACACGCTTGATCAGGCGCAGCTGGTCGTCGCTGTCGAGGATATGAAAATCTTCGGGCAGTCCGGCTTCCTGCCAGTGCATGCGCAGCAGTCGATGCGCCAGACCATGAAAGGTGCCGACCCACATGCCGCCGACCGGCTGTTCCAGCAGCTCTTCGATACGGCTGCGCATTTCCCGCGCCGCCTTGTTGGTGAAAGTCACCGCGAGGATACTGAAAGGCGAAACCGATTCGGTCTGCATCAACCAGGCAATGCGATGCACCAGCACTCTGGTTTTGCCGCTGCCGGCACCGGCCAGCACCAGCAGATATTGCGTATCTGCAGTGACGGCCTGCCGCTGTTCGGTATTCAGATCATCAAGCAGGTGAGAGACGTCCATTGGGACCAAGTTTAGCAAAGACACTGCCCGGAACGCCTTTCAATTTTTGCCTTAGTTGCACTGAAGTTGCACCGAAATTACGTTGAAGTTGTACTGAGCCCAAATATCGCTTCTGCGTCAGGGTCGGGGTTTGTTAAACTTTGCGCCTCATTTTCGGTGGCAGTTCTATAAGTCACTTGACGACACCGATTCAATTCAGGGGAACCTCATGTCGGCACCATCAGACGACGCGCAATTCAATTGGCAGGATCCGTTTCTGCTGGAAGATCAGCTGACCGAAGAAGAGCGTATGGTGCGTGATACCGCCCATCAATATGCCCAGGAAAAACTGCTGCCCCGGGTACGCTATGCCTATCGCCGGGAGTATACCGATCCTGAGATCTTCCGTGAAATGGGCGCGCTGGGCCTGCTCGGCTGCACCATCGAAGGCTATGGCTGCGCCGGACTCAACTATGTAAGTTACGGACTCGCCGCACGCGAAGTAGAGGCAGTGGACTCGGGTTATCGATCCATGTTCAGCGTACAGTCCTCGCTGGTAATGCATCCCATCAATGTGTTCGGCACAGAAGCACAGAAACAAAAGTATCTGCCCAAACTCGCGACCGGCGAGTTTATCGGCTGTTTCGGCCTCACCGAGCCGGATCACGGGTCAGACCCCGGCGGGATGATCACGCGGGCTCGCAAGGTCAGCGATGGCTATGTATTGAACGGCGCCAAGAACTGGATCAGCAACTCGCCCATAGCCGATGTGTTCATCGTCTGGGCCAAGGATGACGACGGCGTAATCCGCGGATTCGTTCTCGACAAAGGTATGAAAGGACTCAGCGCACCCAAGATCGAAGGCAAGCTCGCACTACGCGCCTCCATCACCGGCGAAATCGTCATGCAGGACGTACTCGTCCCCGAAGAAAACAAATTCCCCGACGTAGGCGGACTGACCGGCCCCTTCACCTGTCTCAATTCCGCGCGCCTCGGAATCGCCTGGGGCGCACTCGGCGCCGCCGAAACCTGCTGGCGCACCGCGCTGCAATACACACTGGATCGCAAACAGTTTGGCCGACCCATTGCCGCCAACCAGATCATCCAGAAAAAACTCGCCATCATGCAGACCGATATCGCACTGGGTCTGCAAGGCTGTTTACGCGGAACCCGGATGAAAGACGAAGGCAAGATGTCACCGCCGCTAATCTCACTGCTGAAACGCAACTCCTGCCTCAAAGCGCTGGACTGTGCCCGCGAAGCACGCGACATGCTCGGCGGCAACGGCATTTCCGACGAGTATCCGGTAATGCGTCATATGCAAAACCTGGAAGTCGTAAACACCTACGAAGGCACCCAGGATATCCATGCGCTAATCCTCGGCCGCGCCCAAACCGGCATTCAAGCCTTCACCGGCGGCAGGTCCTAGCAATCCAGCAGCCATCAAGGGAGGCGTGTGGTGGTTCCTCCGGCGCAAATCAGGCCGAAGGCCGCGCAGGAGGAACTACCACGCGCTCGCCCAAAGACTATAAAGTCTCACCGTTATCAGCCCCTGAAGACTTGAAATTTCAATCACCTCCGACCCCACTGAAAATCAGTCACCTCCGACCCCACTGAAAAGTACCTCCGACCCCACTGAAACGACCCTACTGAAAATCAGAGGTAGTTGAGGAAGATGCCGATAAACAGCACCGCGCCGATCCAGTTGTTGTTCAGGAAGGCTTTGAAGCACTGCGCTGGCGCGCGATTGCGGATCAGGAATTGCTGGTAGACAAGCAGGCCGATGATGACCAGCAGAGACAACGTGAACCAGCCGCCCAGCTGAAACTGCCGCGCGGACAGCCACAGCGCTAGCACAAACATACCCTGCAGTATGCCAATCATCATACGGTCCGCCGAACCGAACAGAATGGCCGTGGACTTGATTCCCA
>JBBDXV010000228.1:0-4344 GCA_040902165.1 Pseudohongiellaceae bacterium | reverse complement strand
GAGTTTGGTGGAACCTTGAGGGCGGTGAGGGTTCCGGGGGCGTTTTTCTTGTTTTTCTCAAATGATTCAGACATGGAATTTGGCTGGGCCGGATACAAAAAAAGCACCGTTTGTTTTACCAGAACGGTGCTTTAAAGTCATTTTTATTCGCGGAGGAAATTCAACTCACCGGCGAACCTGTTAGCTTACCCTGAAGCAGAGGTTCAGACCGCAGATTCACCAGTGTCGACAACAGCTATCTCGGCGGAACCCTTGACCGCCAGCACATTCAGCATTACCACTGCCAGCACGTCATAGCCCAGGTCGATTGTCACCTCGTAAGAACCAACTTCACGGATTACACCGTGCGGTAGCTGTACTTCACGTTTGGAAGTATCTCCGCCGGCAGCAACAATGGCTTCGGCAATATCCTTGGTGCCGACTGAACCAAACAGACGACCTTCGTCACTCGCATTCACTTCGATGGTTAGCTGTAAGCCATTTATCTTTCCGGCACGCGCCTGGGCCACAGCCAGCTTTTCATTGTGGGCTGCCAGCAATTCGGACTTCCGGCTTTCAAAGTTCGCCAGGTTTTCCTTGGTCGCCGGTACCGCGATACCATAGGGGAACAGGTAGTTACGTGCGTAACCAGCCTTGACGTTGGCGACATCACCAACGCTACCCAGTCGACCAACCTTTTCCAGCAATATAACGTTCATGTGACTAACCTCTTTTACTATGTACTGTTTCCGCCTGGCGGCGCGGCTGGCATGTGTTTTCGAAAGTCGTACCAGCTGTCTACCATTGCGAACAAAACCAGGAATTGCACGATTACCGGATACACCGTATAAAACGCCAGCAACCACAACCCCGACATACGCCGCAGTGCAATCGTGGCATGCACCAGCGCGGTCCCCGCTACCAACAACGGCAGGGTAAAATAAAGCAACCAGGTTTCCGGCACCAGAATGCCAAAACCACTCAGCAAAATCATGACCAGGAGCGGTAATGCTGCCCTGCGCTCAATACGCAGTTCGTGGAATTCCTTTCGAAATCCCCCAGGCTGATACAGCATTGCCTGCATCCAGCGGGATGCCATCAACAACAGTATCGCCATTCCCATATGCGTTACAGCTACCAGCGTAATCAACTCTTCCCGGGTGACTGGCTCTCGGGACCCGCTTAATTCCAATAGCGGGTTGATCTGCAGCAGCAAAATTTCTATTACCAGGGGTTGGATACGCAGGTACACATCACATATCAAACCGACTGCTACGGAAAACAACAGCGTAAACTGCCAGGACCCGGAGGTCCTCAACACCACGGCCAGCCCCGCGACGGCCAGGAGCACGATCAGCGGTAACAAATTGCCTATGGTGTCAAACACAATTGCCGGATAGGCAATCCAGGCAAGGATCGGCAAGCTTGCCCATGCCAGTAACAATCCCCCTTCCCTGGGCCCCTTTCTTAATATCACCAGCCCGACGATTATCGGGCTGATGAAGTAAATCAGCGGTATTACACCAATCAGCACCACCGCCAGGATGGCCTGCTTGCGTCCCTTCATTACGAATTCAGCAAGGCCACGCATAGTGTCTACCTTTTACCCTAGACCTGATGACTGTCCGAATAAGGGATCAAAGCAAGGAAGCGGGCGCGCTTGATGGCAGTACCCAGCTGTCGCTGATAGCGGGCTTTGGTGCCAGTGATGCGGCTCGGTACTATCTTGCCAGTCTCGGAAACATAGGCCCGGAGCGTCTCCAGGTCTTTGTAATCAATTTCCTTGGTACCTTCGGAAGTAAACTTGCAAAATTTGCGTCGTCGAAAGAATCGGGCCATATCTGCTTATCCTGCTAAAAGATTCATTATCATCAATTGATTGGGTGGATTATTCCCTGGGTTCCACGTCCACGCTCTGGTCGGCATCTTCCGCAACCACCTCATCGTCGAAATCGTCCTCGACCACTGCAGCAGCTTCAACTTCCTCTTCAACACGTCGCTTCTGTTCCGCACGCATCTTGCGTTCCTTGCTTTCCCGTTCCTGTTGCAAAATCAGGGATTCACCGGTAACGGCTTCATCCATCTTTATTACCAGATTTCGCAAAATAGCGTCGTTGTAACGGAACAGTGTGGTGATTTCATTCAGCACCTCATTATTGCACTCGATATTCAAGAGCACGTAATGGGCTTTGTGAATCTTGTTGATCGGATAGGCTAATTGTCTGCGACCCCAGTCTTCCAGCCGGTGAATCCGGCCGCCGGTTTCGCTGATCATCTGGGAATAACGTTCGATCATTCCTGGCACCTGTTCGCTTTGATCAGGGTGCACAAGAAAAACGACTTCATAATGTCTCATAGAGACTCCTTATGGTTATAAGTCTTCCGACTGACACAGTGCGTGCGCGGTAAGACAAGGAGTTGATATGTAAGGGATTCCGAAGCAGCCGGAACCCAAGCGTAAAAGAGCGGGCATTCTAGTGAAACTGTAGACGGGATGCAACCGGTTTCAGGAACGGCTGCCGCCACGACGCTGTCGAACTGCTTCAAACAGGCAAACTCCGGTGGCGACTGACACATTCAGGCTGCTCAGCGCCCCGGCCATCGGGATGGCGACCAGAAAGTCACAGTTTTCGCGGGTCAGGCGGCGCAAGCCCTTGCCTTCTGAGCCCATGACCAGGGCCAGAGGGCCGGTCAGATCCTGGTTGTAAATCCCGATCTCAGCTTCAGCCGCTGCCCCGACCAGCCAGATGCCACGATCCTTCAGCAGTTTCAGGGTTCGGGCCAGATTGGTCACGGCCACAATCGGCACGGTATCGACGGCGCCGCTGGCCACCTTGCGTACGGTCATATTGACCGGTGCAGCATTGTCTCTGGGAATGATGACCGCATCCACTCCGGCAGCATCAGCACTACGCAGACAGGCACCGAAATTGTGTGGATCAGTAATCTCGTCCAGAACCAGCAAAAGCGGTTCGTGGGAGAGATTTTCCAGCATCGCGGGCAACCACGATTCAGGCCTGAGCACATCGGTGACCGAACACTGTGCCACCACTCCCTGATGCGTTGACCCGACCAGGACATCCAAATCCTGCCGCGAAACGGTTTCAGTTTTGATACCGGCCCTGGTGGCAAGCGCCAGAAGCGTCTCCATGCGTTTGTCGCGCCGGTCCTGCTGCAGCAGAAGGCGCAACACATCACCGGGATGCCGTTGTATTAGCTCGGTGACGGCGTGGATACCGGCCACCCATTGTTGAGATATTGTCATGAGTTGTTACTGGATTTTAACGTCGCTTGCCTTTCCGGTTCTTCTTTTTCCCGACGTTGCCGGCCTTCTGCTTTTGACTGGATCCCGGCTTTTGTTGGCGTCCCTGTTTATCGCCTGGTTTCCTGACAGTGCGCGCGCTGCCACCCGCCAGGGTGAGATCTATCTTTCTCTCATCGAGGCTGACTGCTGCAACGACGACACGAAGCGTATCCCCCATGCTGTACTTCTTGCCTGATCTTTCGCCTACCAGCTGGTGCCGTGCCAGATCAAAATGATAGTAGTCATTGTCCAGTGCCGTTATATGCACCAGACCCTCTATATAAATATCATCCAGTTCCACGAACAAGCCAAAACTGGTCACACTGGCTACGGTGCCGGAAAACTCTTCGCCAAGACGACCCTGGATATACTCGCATTTCAACCAGTTGATGACGTCATAGCTGGCGGCATCGGCTCTGCGTTCGGTGACCGAACAGTGATCTCCAAGGCCGGCAATTTCGCCGCCATCATAAGGATAGATGGTTTGCTTCTTGATGGGTTCCGCGCCTTTTACCGTCTGCAAATTGCCGTTGCGTTTGCCACTGCGGATCAGGTGTCGAATCGCCCGGTGAACCAGCAAATCAGGATAACGGCGAATGGGTGAGGTAAAGTGCGTATAGGCATCATATCCCAATCCAAAATGTCCCACGTTTTCAGGCTGGTAAACCGCCTGCATCAGCGAACGAATGATTACCGTCTGCAGCAGATGCGCATCCGGTCTTTCCGCCACCCGCGCCAACAACGCCTGATAATCTTTGGGTCGCGGTTTTTCTCCACCGCCAAGCATCAATCCCATATCGAGAAGATATTCGCGCAGGTTTTGCAGCTTTTCCTCATTCGGTCCGGCGTGCACACGGTAAAGCACCGGCAAACCCGACGCCTCCAGCAGCAGCGCAGTCGCCACATTGGCGCATAACATGCATTCCTCGATGAGTCGATGTGCGCTGTTGCGCAGCACCGGAACAATCTCCTTTATCTTGCGATTTTCGCCAAACACAATACGGGTTTCAGTGGTATTAAAATCCAGCGCCCCGCCGCGAATCCGGGCTTCATGCAAACGC
>JBBDXV010000227.1:0-4410 GCA_040902165.1 Pseudohongiellaceae bacterium | reverse complement strand
GCCAGAATTTTGTGGTATTGCAGTATCGCCGCTTCCTGTATGGGGCTGGGCTGTTCCCGCAGCGGATGCAGCAGGTCTGGTTCATTTAGGTAGGAAACAGCGGCAGCCCGTACCTCAGCGTCGTCATCTTCCATTGCCAATCGGGCCAATAACGGCTGGCTTTGTGGACCAGATTTACCAAGGGAATGAACGGCCTGCAGTCGAATAGCAGGCTCGTCATCTGCCCAGCGGCCACTGACAAAGTCGTCAATGGGATATTCACCCTGTATGGACATGAAATAGTGATTTCCAGCGAATTTATGTGGTTGTGAGCAATGGGACAGAAGTTTAACAGAAGTTATTTCGTCCATCACACTTAATCCTTACAGTAGGTTCGACTGCCAGACTCTGAAAACTGCGGTTCTTTGTCACGGTGCTATACTTCAGCAAGCCGGCTAACGAATCTGGATTACGACAAAGGAATACAGTCTTCAATGCTTACGGATGAGGTTAAACAGTCTATCCAGGCTGCCTACCGGCAGCTGCTGGAAAAGTATGCCTTCACTCCGCGTCACGGGCAGCGGCGCATGATCGCCGAAATTACCAATAGCCTTGCGCAACTCGATAATGAAGAATTACCGCCCCCGATATGTGTTGTAGAAGCAGGAACAGGTACCGGCAAGACGCTGGCTTATCTGCTCGCTGTCCTTCCTCTCGCCAGATCGCTGCAGAAAAAGGTGGTGCTTACTACCGCGACTGTTGCCCTGCAAGAGCAGGTAATCAACAAGGATTTGCCGGACGTCGTCGCCGGTTGTGATCTGCAGTTCAGTTACGCCATGGCGAAGGGGCGAGGGCGTTATTTATGTCTTTCCCGTCTCGACAGTGTTCTGCGTTCCAATGAAAGCCTGGATGCCATTATGGATTTGTATGGAGAAGAGGTGGACATCCCGGATGCCAGTGCCAGACAACTGTACCAACGCATGCTGGATGAAATCAGCAGTGGAAAGTGGGAAGGCGACCGGGATGAATGGCAGGAACCGATCAAAGACACGCAATGGCGACCGGTTACTGTCGATAATACCCAGTGCATGGGTGCCAGGTGTGCTCACTTCAGTCAGTGTTTCTTTTATAAAGCCAGAGAATCGGTACACAAAGTGGATTGCATCGTCAGCAATCATGATTTGCTGTTGTCTGATCTGGCTTTGGGAGGTGGCGTAATTCTGCCGGATCCGCAAGACACTATCTATATCATTGATGAAGCGCATCATCTTCCATTCAAGAGCAATAATCACTTTGCCGCCTTTACCAGATTGAAGGCGAGTATGGGCTGGTTGCAGCAATGTGAGAAAGCTGTCGTACGTCTGTCGAATGAGATGCCGATTGCCGGGCAGGTATCTGCTGCGCGGCGTCAGGAATCCCTGTCTGGATTATTGCGTCAGATACTCGATGGACTACAACAGGCGCTTCTGTTTGCCGAACAGATAGCCGAGGAGGCTGATCAGGCGGACAGCTACGGCAACCGTACCCAGCATACCTTCAAGCTGGGGGTGGTACCCGAAGCGCTGCGAGACCTCTCTTCGCAGCTGGAAAGCCAGTATGCACGCCTGTTCAACGAACTGACTGAGTTGCTTGATGAGCTCAAACAACTTGCCGATGAAGGTATTGATCTGGCGCTGCGCCTGCAGGCAGAACAGTGGTTTCCAGTACTGGGTAATTTCGCTGCCCGAGCTGAAGGGGCGCTGAAGCTGTGGCTAAGTTTTGCACGTGCGGACACAGAAAACAGTGCACCCAGAGCGCGCTGGTTGACCATTACTGATTTTGATCAGGTCAGGGATTTTTCCCTTTCATCCAGTCCGGTGCTGGCCGCCAGTGATTTGCGTTCAGCCTTGTGGGACAACTGTGCCGGCGCGGTGCTGACATCTGCGACTCTCTCGGCGCTGGGAAATTTTGACGTTTTGGCGATGCGCAGCGGTCTTCCTGACCACACGCGTTACCTGAGCATTCCGAGTCCCTTCGATTTTCGCAATAATGCCAGGTTTATTGTGCCGCGCATGCAGTGTGAACCGAATGAATCCGAAAAACATACAGCCTATATCATTAACGCATTGCCAAAGATACTGTCACCAACAAGTGCGGCGCTTATGCTTTTCTCCAGTCGCAGACAGATGCTGGATGTGATGCAGGAATTACCGAAAGAATGGCGCGACAGGGTGCTGTGTCAGGACGATTACCAAAAGGCCCAGTTGCTGAAGTACCATCGACAGCGAGTGGATCAGGGGCAGGGTAGCATCATATTTGGTCTGGCAAGTTTTGCCGAAGGTGTCGATTTGCCAGGCAAGTATTGCACTCACGTATTGATAGCAAAGATACCCTTTGCTGTGCCCAACGACCCGGTGGAGTTGACCTTGTC
The DNA here is from genome assembly GCA_040902165.1 of Pseudohongiellaceae bacterium. GTDB lineage: Bacteria > Pseudomonadota > Gammaproteobacteria > Pseudomonadales > Pseudohongiellaceae > NORP240. The sequence goes on along the minus strand of JBBDXV010000227.1, from coordinate 2,021 downwards.
GGACTGGCTTGAACAGCAGGGGAAAAATCCGTTTATGGTTCTTGCGGTACCAGAGGCAGCGTTCAGGTTGGTGCAGGCATGTGGCCGATTGCTGAGAAACGAAACCGATACTGGCACCATTACCTTGTTTGACGAACGTATCGTCAACAAGTTTTACGGCAAGGCAATCCTGGAGTCGCTACCGCCCTATCATCGTGAACTTTTGCAACAGACTTTTTCAGGCTGACGAACGAAATCTGCTCAACGATGGTGATGGCGGTGTTTTTCCCGGGCGAGGCGTTGCCGATCAAACAGGTATCCGGCAAGAGCGCCGCCTCCGGTACCAATAAGCAGGGTCAGAATCAGATTATTGACTACCGGCGCAAGTCCAATTCCTACAACGACTCCAATGGTGATGCACAGGGCGTAAACGCCTGCGCGCTCGGATTGCTTGTTCTTTTTTGACATACATCGACTCCCGATCAACAGAGTGTTTGCCTGGCAACAAGATCAGGGCAGCTTACAACTGCCTGATACTGAATATCAATGTGCTTTGCCGGTTGTCTGACAGCGGATCGATGGCAAAACGGCTGATTCTGTCAACCACGTCCATGCCATCCACTACACGACCGATGACTGTGTGGCGTCCATTGAGCCAGGGAGCGTCCGCGACAGCAATGAAGAATTCCGGACCATTGCTGTTGGGACCCTGGTTTGCCAGTACCACCGAGCCACGGGTTATCCCTCGGGTAGGCTGTCTCTCGATATAACGGTATCCGAGACTTTCATAAGCCTGTTTTACTGTCATGCTCTGCAGGCGTTCGGCAATAGTAAACTGTTGGTTTTCTACGGCTTCGTTGCTGTTGATGCGCATTTGGCGATACAGCGGTAGTAACAGGGTGTCTTCCAGTGCTGCCCGATCATTTATATTTAAAGTTGGATTTAATGAACCGTCGGGCAGGATTACTGGTGTGACATCAAGCCCCAGAGAGCTGGCATTGATCTCATCATTCAATAACGGTGTTGGCTCCCCCAATGGGCTTTTGGCGGGACTTCCGGTCTGAATCAGAAAACCGGGAATAACCCGATGAAAGCGCATGCCGTCGTAATAGTTGGGAAACAGCGTCCGGCCTGAATCGGGGTCGCGTACTTCTGCCGCACCCGTGGCCAGAGCCAAAAAGCGAGCCGTATTCTGTGGTGCTTCATCCGCCAGCAGTTCAACAAGAATATCTCCCTGTGACGTGTCAATCATAACCAGCGGATTGGCTGCGTCTTCCATTGCCAGGCGCGCCGCAGCCTCATCTGCATCAACAGAAAAAGGCGCCATGATGCACAGTAACAACAAGTGAGCGGTTATTGACAGTCGGTTCATGCAATGGACGTTCAGGTTTTGTGCAGCCGGGTCTGCGGGATGAGTGTGAGCCGGGTTGCGGGGATTGTAGGTTCAATGGTGGACATCCTGCAACCTGGGGTCTTTGACAACGGGACAGTATTGGATGGTCAGGGAGTTCTGCCGGCCAGTTTCTGAATGTCTTCCGGCGTATCAATATCGCAGAGCAGGCCGGGGTCTTCAATATCAAGATAAACCACCGCGCCCGGGTTGCTGTTTATCACACTGCGACCACCCCGGTCGCCGCGCAGGGATTGCAGGGCAGCAAAATAGTTACGACCGAAGCCACAGGGATTGCCGGGTTTACCATGATAACGGGGTACCACGATGGTATCGGCGGTCAGCTTGTCCTGAATGGCAGCATAGCTCGCCGGCAGGATTGCCGGCATGTCGGCAAGACAAACCAGACAGGCATCCCAGTCGCCAATATGCGCGACGCCGAAGGCCAGACTAGCGCCCATGCCCTGTTCTGCATCGGGAAAGATCAACATGCGGGGACTATCTTCGGACAGAAGCGGACCAAGCTCGCTGCGGGTTACAACGATAATGTCAGGTATGGCAGAAGCGAGGTTTGCGAGGGTGTGCTGGAAGACGGTTCGGCCGTCGGCAAGTTTGGCACAAAGTTTTATACTGCCGAAACGATTACTGAATC
>JBBDXV010000226.1:0-4495 GCA_040902165.1 Pseudohongiellaceae bacterium | reverse complement strand
TTCTGTCTGTGAATGGCATGCCGCTGCGCGGCTGGCGTCATTGGGTGGAGCTCGTCAGGAGTAACCCGGAACTCGATCTTGATGTCGTGGTCCAACGAGATGATCTTGCATTGGGACTCATAATCCGGCCCGAAGCAACAACCCAGGAAGATGGATCGGTTATCGGCACCATCGGTGCAGCAGTGCAGGAAACCACACTGGAAGAACTGATTCCGCCGGAACTGCAAAGAGAATTGAATTACAACGTAGTCACTGCGATCGGGCCGGCAGTGAAGGAAACCTGGGACAAGTCTGTGTTTGTCCTGGATTCCATCAAGAAAATGATTGTCGGGCTGATATCGGTAAAAAATATAAATGGCCCTATTACCATTGCTCAGATAGCAGGCGAGACGGCCAGTTACGGTCTGGATGTCTATCTCGGGTTTCTGGCGATATTAAGTATTTCGCTGGGGGTACTGAACCTGCTGCCGATACCGGTACTCGATGGAGGTCATTTGCTTTATTACATGATAGAAGGAGTGATCCGACGGCCGGTGCCGGAGAAACTACAGGAACTGGGATTGCAACTGGGACTTCTGCTGATATCGGGTATCATGGTATTGGCGGTTTACAATGATGTCACCCGGTTGCTGTAAACATAACAACGTAAAAATGAAACTCTGCTGTTAAAAACCCGCCAGAAACAACATCAGCACTTTGAGTAACAAGAAAATATGAAAAAGTTTTGGCTTTGTTTTTTACTGATGGGCGGGTTTTCTTCATCGGTAAACGCCCAGAGTTTCACGGTCGCAGACATTATTATCGACGGCTATCAGCGGATTTCTCCGGGTATTATTTACGGTCTGTTACCGGTTGGCATTGGCGATCAGGTAGGTCCGGGCACTGCCGGAGATATCATTCGTGCCTTGACTGCATCCGGGTACTTTGAAGAAGTTGAAGTCGCGCGCGACGGTAATATCCTGGTTATAACCCTGCTGGAAAGACCTTCGGTCGCGGAAATTAATATCGAAGGCAACAGCGTACTGGAAACCGAGGACATCATCGAGAACATGTCCAATGCCGAAATCGCCGAAGGCCAGATTTTCACCCGTTCCACGCTGGAGGCAATACGTCAGGGTATTCAGGATGTTTATTCGTCACGCGGACGTTATGGGGCGACGGTAGAAATCGAAGTTGAGGAATTGCCTCGCAATCGTGTCTCCATCAATCTGGATATCAATGAAGGACGCGAAAGCCGCATCAAACACGTCAATATCGTCGGTAATGAAGCCTTTGCTGATGAAGAATTACTGGGGCTGCTGGAGCAGGGAACCCGTCCGTGGTATCTGCCGTTTTCCCGTCGCGACCGTTATTCGCGCGAACAGTTTACCGGTGATCTTGAGCGTCTGGAAACGCATTACCTCGACAATGGCTATGTCGACTTCAATGTCGATTCAACGCCCATCTCAATCACACCGGACCGGGAAGAAATTTACATCACCGTCAATATAACTGAAGGGCCGCGTTATGTGGTCAACGAAGTGGATCTGGCTGGTGATCTGGTCGATGCAGAGTACCTCTTGCGCGCGGCAATATTTGTTCGTCCCGGTCAGATTTATTCCCAGGCCCTCGTGGGTGGTACAGAAGAGGTGATGGTACAGTTCCTCGGTAACCTCGGATACGCCTTTGCCGAGGCTACCGGAGTACCTGAGGTGAATCCGCAAGACCAGACAGTGGATGTTACGTTTTTTATCGAGCCCGGCAACCGCACCTATGTCAATCGCATCAATTTTGCCGGTAATACCTCCACCGCTGATGAAGTATTGCGTCGAGAGATGCGGCAACTGGAGAGCGCCCCTGCATCGAGTCTGCAAATTGAACAATCAAAGATTCGTCTGGAACGACTTGGTTACTTTGAAACGGTGGAAGTGGAGACCGTAGAAGTCCCCGGTACAGAGGACCAGATCGATGTGAACTACGAGGTGGTTGAACAGAATTTCGGTTCGGTAAATTTTGCCCTGGGTACCGGTGGCGGCGGTGACTTTTTTATCAGTACCGGTCTGCAGGCGCAGAACTTTCTCGGCACCGGCAAAGTTGTCGGATTCGGACTGAACCGCAGCCGGTTTCAGAAAAGTCTCAATATCCAGTATGTGGATCCTTATTTCACACCTGATCAGGTGACCCGGGGTTTCAGTCTCTATGCCCAGGAAATTGATTCCGGATTCAATATCTCTTCCTATAACACCAACTCCTATGGTGGAACACTGAATTTCAGCTATCCGATGAGTGAGGTCGAGGTGCTGGGGATAGACATTGGCTATACCCATACAGAACTTGGTACCGGCCTGGGCACGGTACAGGAAATTCAGGCCAGCCCGGTATTGTTTCAAGGCATCGACAAATACCTGATCTCTCGTGCCAATCCCAACGCCTTTGACGGACCGGTGACCGATGCAGTGCTCGGCGATGTAAGCAGTTTGTCCGCTGCCAGCCTGCAAAAATTTCCAGACCCGGGGTTCGTCGACAAATACGGGGACACATTTGACAACTTCTCGCTGACCGGAACCTGGTTCCGCAATACCCTGAACCGTGGCCAGTTACCCAATGACGGATCGCGCCACAGCCTGGGTCTTGAGGTTACGATACCTGGCAGTGATCTGGAGTATGCACGCATCAATTACAGCGGCCAGATGTACTGGCCGATAACGCAGGATCGAAACTGGGTACTGGCACTGCGCACCAATCTCGGTTTTGGTCTCGGTTATGGTGATACTGACGAACTGCCGTTTTTTCAAAATTTTTATGCCGGGGGCCTGACCGCGACCGGTGTCGTACGCGGGTTTGAGGAGAACAGCCTGGGCCCCCAAAGTACCGCTGGTTTCCGCTATCTGACCGACTTTGGTATCACCCTGCAAAAGGATGAAAACGGGGAAATTCTGCGTCGGGAAGACGGCTCGGCAGTCGGCTTTAATAACGATTTCGCCTACGGTACTACCCTGTTACTGGACAACAACGGTAATCCGGTACTGGATGCCGAGGGCAATCAGCAGATCGCACTGGCAGTTGAGCAGCTGTTTCTGGATGAGGATTTTGACAGCTTTGGTGGTAACATTCTTGCCACAGCGAGCCTGGAACTGTTGTTCCCCCTGCCATTCGTGACCAACCGCAACCAGGTGCGGTCGGCGTTTTTTATCGACGTCGGCAATGTTTTTTCATCGAACTGTACGGAAAACCAGCGCCTGCTGCGTAACTGTACGGATTTTGATGCAGGGGAATTGAGATATTCAGCCGGGATCAGCGTGACCTATCTGTCACCGTTCGGACCGCTGACGTTTTATGTCGCCAAACCGTTCAGCAAGAATGATCGCGACGATACCAAGACTTTTGACTTTACTATAGGCACCGGATTTTAACCTGTTTGTTGTGACTGGAGAGCCACTGTGAAAATGATGAAACTATTAATTGCCAGCTTTGGTGTTATGTTGATGGCCTCGACGGCGTCGGCGCAGGGTGCCAAGATCGGCATCGTCAATCTGGAGCAGGCCCTGTTCACCTCCGAAGCCGCAAAATCAGTGCAGGAAGAATTGCGCGTCGAATTTGCCAATGATGAGCAACGGGCGCAAACCCTGCAGAGTGAATTGCAGGCGCTGCAACAGAAATTCCAGCAGGATGAGGCGATTATGAGCCAGGCTGAAATTCGCACGATGAATGCCGACGCACAGGAAAAGCAGCTGCAGTTGCAATTGATTTCCGAACGACTGCAAGCGGCGTTACAGGAAAAAAACCAGGAATTCGTCGAAGGTATGCGGGAGACGCTTACCAGCGCTATCAGTGATGTTGTGGCCGAAGACGGTTTTGACCTGATACTCAATGCAGGTGGTGTGGCTTACGCTGCGCCAGTGCTGGACATTACTGCCAAAGTCACGGCAAAAATCAACCAGAAGTCTGCCGCCACCGGCCAGTAATCTCCAATAACGGCAGGACAGCGCCAGGTGACGCACGAAAAGACCTATACCCTTGGCGCCCTTGCCGAATTGCTGAACGCCAGACTGGTTGGCGATCCCGACTGCATCATTACCGGACTGGCATCACTGCGTGAAGCCGGTCCTGGTTCATTGAGTTTTCTCAGCAATCCGGCCTACTTTGGTCAGTTGGCAGGCACGCGGGCTTCGGCCGTGATAGTCGAAGAGAAATTCGTCAAGACCTGTCCGACCCACTCCCTTGTTGCCGACCAACCCTATGTCACCTTCGCCAGGGCAACCCAGCTGTTTGCTGCAGCCCTGAGGCCGGGAGCTGGCATTCATCCTGCCGCAATAATAGATGACCGGGCCAGGATAAGTACCAATGTCAGTATCGGTCCTCACGCTGTCATCGCTGCCGGTGCCGAGATTGGCGCGGGATCAATCATCGGAGCCGGATGTGTGATCGGCGAGGACTGTCGGCTTGGTAATGACTGTTGTCTGCATGCCAATGTCACGCTGTATCACAAGGTCTGGCTCGGTGACCGGGTGGAAAT
>JBBDXV010000225.1:3411-4512 GCA_040902165.1 Pseudohongiellaceae bacterium | reverse complement strand
CAGGTCAACAATCATCTGTGTGAACATTTCAGTCATACCCGGCAGGCGCTTTACCACCTGTGCAAAATCGAAAGCATTCGCAGCTTTACTGAAATGCTTGCGCGGCATGGCCAGGGTCGGGGTTGCGATATCTGCAAACCAGCCGTGGCTTCGATTCTGGCATCGCTGTGGAATGAGTATGTGCTGAAAAATCAGCATGTGAGCCTGCAGGATACCAATGACACGTTTCTGGCGAATATGCAGAAGGACGGCACTTACTCGGTCGTGCCCAGAATTCCCGGTGGTGAGATTACGCCGGTCAAACTGCGGGTAATCGCTGACGTCGCGAAAAAATTTGACCTGTATACCAAGATTACCGGCGGCCAGCGCATCGATATGTTTGGTGCTCGTTTGAATCAACTGCCGGCGATCTGGCAGGAACTGGTCGACGCCGGATTTGAAACCGGTCATGCCTATGGCAAGGCGCTGCGCACGGTGAAATCCTGCGTCGGCAGCAGCTGGTGTCGCTATGGTGTGCAGGACAGTGTGACCATGGCCATCACAATTGAAAACCGTTACAAGGGACTGCGTTCGCCACACAAGCTCAAGTCGGCAGTATCCGGTTGTACGCGTGAATGTGCCGAAGCCCAGTCAAAGGACTTCGGCGTGATCGCTACCGAGCGTGGCTGGAATCTGTATATCTGCGGCAATGGCGGCATGCGACCGCGCCATGCCGATCTGTTTGCGACCGATCTGGACGATGCCACCCTGATTCGCGCGATCGATCGCTTCCTGATGTTCTATATCCAAACCGCTGACCGTCTGCAGCGCACTTCGGTTTGGCTCGACAATCTTGAAGGCGGGCTGGAATACCTCAGGCAGGTGATCATTGAAGACAGTCTGGGGATCGGTGCCGAACTGGAGAGTCAGATGGCGGCCGTGATCGGTACTTACCAGTGTGAATGGAAAACCACATTGCAGGACGAAACCAGGCTGCGGCGCTTCCGCCAGTTTGTCAATGACGATGCCGAAGACAGCCATGTGGTATTTGTCAGGGAACGAGGTCAGAATCGGCCGGCGAAGGATAACGAAAGGCAGGCGGCGGAGAAAATAGAGGAGCTG
>JBBDXV010000225.1:0-3311 GCA_040902165.1 Pseudohongiellaceae bacterium | reverse complement strand
GAATCGGCCGGCGAAGGATAACGAAAGGCAGGCGGCGGAGAAAATAGAGGAGCTGTCATGATGAACAGTGCAGTGCCGGAGTTGCACGTGGTACCGGGCCGGTTATTACTCTGCCGTCGTCGGGATCTGGTTCCACACAGCGGCGTCTGTGTGCTAATGAACGAGGAACAAATAGCACTCTATTATTTTCCCGGAGACGCAGTGCCCCTGTATGCCGTCAGCAATTGGGATCCCCTGGGTCAAGCCAATGTGTTGTCGCGCGGCATTGTCGGAGACCTGAAGGGACACCTGGTCATCGCTTCGCCGCTTTACAAACACCATTACAATCTTGCCACCGGACAATGTCTTGAAGACGAGACGGTGCGGATCAGGACCTACCCGGTGCTGCTGGACGGAGATCAGGTTTTTCTCCTGACTTCCTGAAAACGTTTGTGTGAACAGTATTTCCCGACACGACACAGAAACCACCTGTCCCTATTGTGGGGTCGGTTGTGGTGTGAGTGCACAGTTCAGCGGCGCCGGTCTGCTGTCGATCAAGGGCAGTCAGCAACATCCGGCGAATCACGGTCGATTATGTGTCAAGGGCTCGGCATTAAAGGAAACTCTTGATAGCGGATCACGCCTGCTGTTTCCGATGCTCAGGGGCAGAAGAGTTGGCGCGACACCGGCGGTCAAAGCAGTAGCCGATGGCTTCAACCGGATCATCGCGCGTCACGGTCCCGACGCGGTGGCATTTTATCTTTCCGGCCAGTTACTCACCGAAGATTATTATGTCGCGAACAAACTGATGAAGGGATTCATCGGCTCCGCCAATGTCGACACCAATTCGCGCCTGTGCATGGCCTCGGCAGTTGCCGGTTACAAACGTGCCTTTGGTGCAGACGCCGTACCCTGCAATTACGAAGATCTGGAACAGACTGATCTGCTGATATTGGTCGGCAGCAACGCCGCCTGGACGCATCCGGTACTCTATCAGCGCATGGTGGCGGCCAAAGCAGTGCGCCCCCATATGAAAATTGTGCTTATCGACCCGCGCGCCACGGTGACCTGCGATATCGCAGATCTGCATCTACCGCTGCGTCCCGGCAGCGATGCCTTCCTGTTCAATGGCCTGTTGCATTATCTGGCCAGACAAGAACAGAGGGATGTGAAATTTATTGCGCAGTCCTGCACCGGTCTGGAGGCCGCATTGGCTGCGGCAAACAGCTGTGATCCGGAATCTGTGAGTCGACAGACCGGCCTGGACAGAACTGTGCTGTTGCAATTCTTTGCCTGGTTTGCCGGCAATAAACGTGTACTGAGTTTCTACTCTCAGGGAATCAACCAGTCGGCGACTGGCACAGACAAATGCAATGCGATCATCAATTGTCATCTGTTGACCGGCAAAATCGGCAAGCCGGGCTGCGGTCCTTTTTCGATAACCGGTCAGCCGAATGCGATGGGTGGGCGTGAGGTCGGCGGGCTCGCCAACCAGCTTGCTGCGCATATGGACTTCGACCCGGTTAGTGTCGATCGCCTCAAACGTTTCTGGGGCAGTGACAAGGTAGCGACGCAACCGGGACTGAGGGCAGTGGAACTGTTTGATGCGATTGAGGCAGGGACAGTCAAGGCAGTATGGATTATGGCAACCAATCCGGTCGTGAGCCTGCCGGAGGCTGAACGTATTCGCAAAGCGCTGCTGGCCTGTGAGCTGGTCGTCGTGTCAGATTGTGTGCAGCGTACCGACACGACCGCCTGTGCGCATATACTTCTGCCGGCCACACCCTGGGGCGAAAAGGACGGCACCGTCACCAATTCTGAACGATGTATTTCCCGTCAACGGCCCTTGCGTGTTGCAACCGGTGAAGCACGTCATGACTGGCAGTGGATCTGTGCAGTGGCGAAGGAGATGGGCTTTTCGACCGGGTTCGATTTCACCTCGTCCCATGAGATATTTGTTGAACACGCTGCACTCTCGGGCTTTGAAAACGAGGGTCAGCGTGCCTTTGATATCAGCGGTCTCAAGTCTTTGACAGTTCAGCAATATGACCGTCTTAAACCGATACAGTGGCCGGTGAATGCCGGCAATCCTGCCGGCACCGCAAGACTGTTCACCGATGGTAAATTTTTTACCCCGGACCGGCGCGCCCGCTTCGTAGCTGTCGAGCCAACATTGCCGCTGGAAACTTCCGGCAAACCGCGGCCCTTCATTCTGAATACCGGTCGCCTGCGCGACCAGTGGCATACGATGAGCCGTACCGGCGAAGTAACACGACTGCTGCGCCATACTGAAGGCCCAACAGCAGCGATGCATCCTGATGATGTGTCTGCACCTGGTCTGGGCTCCGGTGAACTCGTACGTTTGGAGAGTGATCATGGCAGTATCGTGGTGCCGCTGGTATCTGACGCGGGACTACGGCGCGGATCAGTCTTTGTTCCGATCCACTGGAATGAACACTTCAGTGCCAATGCCAGGGTCAGCAAACTGATCAGCAGCACTGTCGATCCATGGTCCGGTCAACCGGAGAGCAAGTTCGCCAGGATCAGTGTCGCGCCGGTTCCGGTAACCTGTTGGGCAGCATTCTACAGTCGCCGGGAGACCGATCTGCAAAGGTTTACATACTGGCACCGCGTACCGGCACCCGGTGGTAATCGCTTTCTGCTGGCGGCCGGGCCGGACTGCGACTTTCCCGAAGCCTTCGTACACAATCTCATCCAGACCTTGAATGCGCCCGAACTGGTAAGTCTGCAGGATGCCACCGCCGGTGATTATCGCTATCTGCTGTTCGACGAGGACGAACTGGTCTATGCCGTGTTCTGTCATCCACGTCGTCGGGCATTGCCGGAGCCGCAATGGCTGGAGGCACTGGCCCAGGTAAAACGCAGCAAGGACAACTGGCTGCTGCTATCCGGCCAGGACCTGACCCGGCCTGAAAAGGGCAGACTGGTGTGCAGCTGTTATGAAGTAGGGGTCAACCAGATACAGGCAGCAATCAACAGCGGCGCACGGGATCACGTCGCCCTTGGAAATCTGCTGCGTTGCGGCACCAACTGCGGCTCCTGCATCCCCGAACTGAAACAGCTCCTGCAACAGGTAGGGACACCTATAACTTAACAACTTAACGATGGTTGATTGATGGTAACGTTGGCTAAAAGATCGTTAAGTTAACTTAATGACAGGGGGTCCGTTCCCAAATTTCTTCACGCCGGACAGATATCGAAAGCCACACTGATGCGCTCGTCGTCCAAAATGAATGGCACAGTGTTATGCCAGAAATACGAAGGGAAGGTGACCAGATCGCCTTCGTTCGGCTCATGTGATCGCAAGGCCA
>JBBDXV010000224.1:0-4514 GCA_040902165.1 Pseudohongiellaceae bacterium | reverse complement strand
CCGGTCTTGATCAGGGTTTCGCAGGCCACCCTGGAACGTGGGTCCTCGCGCAACAGGGCATCGAGAATGGCATCAGAAATCTGGTCGGCCATTTTATCGGGATGTCCTTCGGACACGGATTCTGAGGTAAACAAAGATGATTCAGTCATTTGGTGTTCCTTATGGATCGTATAAACAAGATTCGTTGTCAGTGGATGTTTTTCCGCGAGCATTGCCGTGGTGTTAAAAAGTCTTGATAAACAGGCGCATTTGAATCTGAAATCCGTTGCGTAATCCGAGGTAAAGACTCTGCCCTTCGTTGAGCCCGGCGGCGGCGGCCCAGCCGGAGAAATCGCTGGTCTCGAATCCCAGCCACAGGTCGCCGCAGGATTCCCGTACCCAGTCCTGATCGTGATTGCACAGGTCGACTACCAGCAGCACGCCATCTTTATTGAGCAGCTTTACCGCATCCTTGAAACTGCGCGCCGGAGAGGAAATGTGATGCATTACCATATTGAAGATCAGCAGATCGCAGTGCAGCTTGCGGCGCAATGCAGTCGTGGTTTCACCAAAAATAAAATCCACGTTCTCTGCCTTGATGGAGCGAATCGCAGCCCTGGCGCGGTCCAGCATCTCTTTCGAGTTGTCCACGGCGATGACATGATTGAACTGTTTCGCCAGGCGGGTAAGCAATTCGCCTTCACCGGGACCTACTTCCATCACGGTCGCAGCCTTCGACAGGCCGATTCCCTTGATAAGATCCTGCAGGCTGCCGGCGTACTGCTGGTACTCGGTGACCAGGCCCTGCTTCTCGCGAAACTTGTCGGCGTGACGGGTAAAGAAACTCAGTGACAGCTGTGCCCGTTCCTGTTGAATCACCTTGATGCGTTGCAGCACACGGGTTGGTAATGGCAGGCGGTCGATGTTGGCGAAGGCAGATTTCTTGAAATCCTGTAACGGATCGTCGTCCAGTATCAATGGGCGACGATAGAAGATACTGTTGCCTTCGCGGCGCGTGGTCAGCAATTCGGCTGTGGCCAGGATCTTGAGATGGTGGCTGAGCGCCGACTGGCGGATATCGAGGATGCGGCAGATCTCCAGCACGCCGAATGATTCGCTTTTCAGCAGCCGCAGGATTTCCAGCCGCAGCTCATCTGCCAGCGCTTTGATGACGCTGGCCAATTGTCTGCTGTCACTGAGGACGGGCAGACCGGCAGGCCTGATGGCAGCGATCGCCATGGTGTTCCAACAGAGTAAAAAAGAGCGCCAAAGGTAACAGCATTTCCCCGGCTTTTCAAATCTATATCAATAATTATTGATATAGAAAATGTGACTGGGATCAGCCGGTTGACCAGATTCGGCGTTGAAATAAACGGCCGGCCCAAGTGGCATATTGGCTCAAGGTGCGGGAAAATGACGCCCTTAAAACCAGTGCCCTAAAAAACAGCACCCTCAAAAAAAACGCCCCGCAGGGTGGTGAACAAAGGAATCAACTCCCTATGACAGCAACCGACGTCACGCGCAGACAGCGTGCCAACGCGATACGTGCCCTGAGCATGGACGCAGTACAGAAAGCCAATTCAGGTCATCCCGGCGCGCCCATGGGCATGGCGGATATTGCGGAGGTCCTGTGGGGTGATTTCCTTAAACACAATCCCGGCAACCCGGGCTGGCTGAACCGTGACCGTTTTGTCCTCTCCAACGGCCATGCTTCGATGCTGGTGTATTCGCTGTTGCATCTCTCCGGCTATGACCTGCCATTGGAAGAACTGAAGCATTTCCGTCAGTTGCACTCCAGAACTCCGGGCCACCCGGAATACGGAATGACGCCAGGCGTTGAAACGACGACCGGTCCACTCGGACAGGGACTGGCCAACGGGGTCGGGATGGCGATTGCAGAAAAAACGCTGGCCGCCCAGTTCAACCTCGATGGTCACAACATCATAGATCACTACACCTGGGTGTTTGTCGGCGACGGCTGTCTGATGGAAGGCATCTCGCATGAAGTGTGTTCGCTCGCAGGCACACTCAAGCTCGGCAAGCTGATTGTGTTCTACGATGACAATGGTATTTCCATCGACGGGTCAGTTGAACAGTGGTTTACCGACGATACCACCCGCCGTTTCGAAGCCTATGGCTGGCAGGTATCGGCGATCAATGGCCATGACCCGCAGCAGATTGCCGATGCCATTCGCCAGGCACAGGCAGAGAAAGGCCGCCCCAGTCTGATTCGCTGCAAGACTGTGATCGGTTTTGGTGCGCCCAACAAACAGGGAACCGCGGACACCCACGGTTCGCCTCTGGGCGACGCCGAGGTTGCCGCGGCACGCCAGGAACTGGAATGGAATTTTCCTGCGTTCGAAATCCCTGAGGCGATAAAAGCCAGTTGGAATTCATGCGAACGCGGCTTTCAGCTGGAATCATCCTGGAAAGAAAAACTGGTGACCTATGAAGAGGCGCATCCAGTGCTGGCCATGGAGCTGATACGCCGGATCAAGGGTCAGTTGCCGGAAGAGTTTGCTGACCGGGCAAATGAATTTATCAAAAAGTGTCAGGCCGCTGGAGAAGTGTTGGCATCCCGGCAGGCCTCACAGAAGTGCATCGCCGAGTTTGGCAGTCTGCTGCCGGAGCTGATCGGTGGATCGGCAGACCTGGCCGGTTCCAACGGGGCGATGTGGTCCGGTAGTCGACCACTGACCACGCAGGCGGACGGTAATTACATTTATTTTGGCGTGCGCGAATTCGGCATGACGGCGATCGCCAACGGCATCGCCCTGCATGGCGGGTTCATTCCCTATTGCGCCACGTTTCTGGTGTTCATGGACTATGCCCGCAATGCAGTCCGCATGGCGGCGCTGATGCGGCAACGCAATATTCTGGTCTATACCCATGACTCCATCGGTCAGGGCGAGGATGGACCCACACATCAACCGATAGAACATGTCGCCAGTCTGCGACTTACTCCGAATATGTCCACCTGGCGTCCCTGCGACACGGTGGAAACCGCAGTCGCCTGGAAGGCCGCGCTGGAACGCAACCAGGGTCCAACCGCACTGGTGCTGTCGCGCCAGGCGCTGCCGCACCAGACTCGCGATAGCGCGCAACTGGAAAATATCGCCAAAGGTGGTTACCTACTCAAGGACTGCAAAGGTCAACCGGAAATGCTGATCATTGCCACCGGCTCCGAGGTCGATATTTGCGTCAAGGCTACTGCGACTCTGCAGGAATCCGGGATCAAGGTAAGGTTGGTGTCCATGCCATCGGTAGATGTATTTGAGTCGCAGCCAGCCGAATACCGCGAAAAAGTGTTGCCCGCAGCCGTGCGCAAACGTCTCGCAGTGGAAGCCGCCGCCGTGGATTACTGGCACAAACTCGTCGGACTGGATGGCAAGGTAATCGGCATGACCCGATTCGGTGAATCGGCACCCGGCAAGGTTTTGCTGCAGGCATTTGGTTTTACCGCGGACCATGTGGTCGAGGTTGCCCGCACTCTTTGAGTCGTTTTTCATTATTGGAGCCGGGATCAATCCCATGACTTACCGCATTGCCATAAATGGAATGGGACGCATCGGCCGTGGTGTGTTGCGCGCATTTTACGAGTCCACAGATTATCCCGGGCTGCGTATCGTCGCGATCAATGATCTGGCAGATACCGCGACCCTGGCCCATCTCATCCGTTATGACAGCACTCACGGACGGTTTCTCGGTGAGGTAAAAACCGGCAGTGGCGACAACGGGATGGGTGGGATAGGTGGGATAATAGAAATCGCCGATGACAGGATTCGGGTTTGCAATCAGGCAGACCCCGCGGCGTTACCGTGGAAGGATCTGGAAGTAGACCTGGTGATGGAGTGCAGCGGATCTTTCACTGACCGGCTCACGGCACAGAGACATCTGTCTGCCGGCGCTGGCAAGGTGCTTTTCTCGCAGCCGGCCGAGGCCGATGTTGATACCACGGTGATTTACGGCATCAATCACCGCGCGCTTAAACCGACTGACAGGATCATTTCCAATGCCTCCTGCACCACCAATTGCATCATTCCGGTTATCGAATGTCTGGACCGGGCCTTCGGCATTGAAAACGGGGTCATCACGACGATTCATTCGGCGATGAACGATCAGCCGGTGATCGACGCCTATCATCACAGTGATCTGCGCAAAACCCGCAGTGCGATGCAGTCGATCATTCCGGTGGAGACAGAAATCGCAAAGGGAATCGGTCGCGTACTGCCTGCGATGGCCGGGCGTTTTGAAGCCCAGGCGATGCGCGTGCCCACGGTCAATGTGTCGGCCATAGACCTGGCGGTGCTGGTCAGAAAAGATTGCAGTGCTGAGGAAGTCAATCGCCAAATCATGGCTTTCAGTGCTTCCCTTTTGCCCAACGTGCTCGGCTACACCGATGAGCCGCTGGCTTCCTGTGATTTCAATCACGATCCCCGTTCTGCAATCGTTGATCTGAGTTTTACCCGGGTCAGCGGAACGCGCCTGATCAAGATACTCGCCTGGTTTGACAACGAGTGGGCCTATGCGAACCG
>JBBDXV010000223.1:0-4518 GCA_040902165.1 Pseudohongiellaceae bacterium | reverse complement strand
AGATACATCACCACGTCTTCGGCATTGACCCGGTCACGGACATGTTGCCGATACATCTGGTAGGCACTGATCGAACGCAAGACGCTCATCCACAGAATGTTCTCGTAGGGTTCGTTCCTGGGTTTATCAGTCTCGCCGGCCAATGGCACGCCCGGCAACAGATTGCTGGACCCAACGTCCACAATGCGGGTTGACATGTCGGCACGCTCAAGATTTCTGCCGATGCGAATAAACCGGTAGGCGGTGTTATGACTCATGGTGCCGGCCAACAGGCCGGTGATCTGCTGACAGTTTTCGATAATCTCCTGCAACAATTCGTGACGCGGACCGCGGGAAACGCCCTTGAGTGCATTTTCCTTGATATAGAGATAAAGGTTGTTGACTTGTTCAAAGGCCTCGGCGGGAATGATCTCGCGGGTCGTTCTGGCATTTTCCCTGGCCATTGAAAGTACGCTGAGAATGGAGAGCCCGTTGTGATCTGCAAGCAAGAACTTCACGACTGAGCGTTCGTCAGCGGTTTTCTGGGTTTCATCAAACTTGGCCTGGGTACCGGTTATTTCGACGAGTGTGTGCCAGCCAACCTTGGTGCCGCGCGGCAGGTCCAGAAGCAGGGTGGAATACACGTTCAATAGACGCGCAGTATTCTCGGCGCGTTCCAGGTAACGCGCCATCCAGTAAACCCGTTCTGCGACTCGGGACAACATCGCTGCTACTTCTCTCCTACTTCTCGCCGACGATCCAGGTGTCTTTGCTGCCGCCGCCCTGAGATGAATTCACCACGTAAGATCCCTTCACCATTGCCACCCGGGTCAAACCTCCGGGAGTTACATAGGTTTTCTGCGCCTGCAGGATAAACGGGCGCAAATCCACATGTCGCGGTTCGACATTGCGTTCGCCCAATACCGGGGCAGTAGACAGGGCGATAAGTGGCTGCGCCATATAGTTACGCGGATTAGCCTTGATCTTGCGCGCAAACTCTTCACGTTCCTTGATGCTGGCCTGCGGCCCGATCAGCATGCCGTAACCACCGGATTCATTCGCAGGCTTGACCACCAGTTTATCCAGGTTTGCCAGCACGTGCTGACGCTGCTTTCGGTCGGAGCAAACGAAGCTGGGGACATTGTTCAATATTGCGTCTTCACCCAGATAGTATTTGATGATCTGTGGCACATACGTATAGATGACCTTGTCATCCGCGACGCCGGCACCCGGCGCATTCGCAAGCGCCACTTTGCCCTTGATCCATGACTTGATCAGCCCTTTGACTCCCAGAATGGAGTCTTTGTTAAAGACCGATGGATCAAGAAACAGATCATCAATTCTGCGATAAATAACATCCACACGCGCCGGACCATCGACAGTGCGCATATAGACACAATCATCCTCCACAATCAGATCGCCACCCTCGACCAGCTCCGCTCCCATGCGCTGCGCCAGGAAAGAATGTTCAAAATACGCTGAGTTGTATACGCCAGGTGTCAGCACGACTACTTCGGGATATTCCACCGGGCGCGGTGAAATGGCAGCAAGTGTGTCAAACAGGGCAGTGGGATATTCCGTGACCGGCAGGATATTGTAGTTCTCGAACAATTCCGGAAACACGCGTTTGGTTACGGTGCGATTTTCCAGCATATAAGAGACACCCGAGGGCACTCTGAGGTTGTCTTCCAATACGTAGAACTGTCCGTCCCGGTCGCGTATCAGGTCAGTCCCGCAGATGTGTGCCCATACGCCATAGACCGGCTTGATGCCGAGGCATTGCTTGCGGAAATTACCCGAGTCAAGGATCAGATTACGGGGGACTACCTTGTCCTTGAAAATCTTTTGTTCATTGTAGATATCATTGATGAAGCAGTTGAGGGCGCGAACGCGCTGCTCCAGTCCCTTGCTGGTTGTAATCCACTCCTTTTCGGGAATAATCCGGGGAATGATGTCGAATGGCCATTCCCTGTCGATGTTGCCGGCGTCACTGTAAACAGTGAATGAGATGCCCATGGTCTTGATTGCCAGTTCGGCAGCCCGCTTTCTTTCGATCAGTTCGCCGGATTTCAACGAGCGAAGATAAGTGACCAGGGCCTGGGCGGGGCGTCGCGCATAACCGGGCGAACTGATAATCTCGTCATAAAAGTCGCCGGGGTGGTATGATTTCCAGTCTACGCGCATACAGCTGCAAGTTGACGTGCTAAAAGGATTTGACCCAACCTTACCTTATGACTATTAAAGTAGCAATAAGCCACAAAACCACCTATCTCTTTGACCGGGTAACGGAAATTTATCCTCATGTCGTGAGATTGAGACCGGCACCGCATTGCCGGACTCCCATTCAAAGTTACTCATTGACGGTATTACCCGGTGAACATTTCATAAATTGGCAACAGGACCCGTTTTCAAATTACCTGGCGCGTCTGGTATTTCCGGAAAGAACCGGGAAACTTTCACTTGAGGTGGAACTGATTGCCGACATGACGGTGATCAATCCTTTTGATTTTTTTCTGGACGAAAGCGCGGATTATTTTCCCTTCAAGTATGACAAACAATTAAAACATGACCTGGCTCCCTATCTGGCAGTGGCGGAGAACGGTCCCTTGCTGCAGGCCTGGCTCAAGACCATCAAAAGAAAGAAAACCCCTACGGTCAATTTCCTGGTCGCCATCAACAGTGAGTTGCAAAAAGCAATCGGTTATGAGATCAGGATGCAGCCCGGCGTGCAGACCTGCGAGGAAACGCTTGGTTCAAGGACCGGATCATGTCGTGATACGGCGTGGTTGCTGGTACAGATTCTGCGACATCTCGGGCTGGCTGCGAGATTTGTCAGCGGCTATCTGGTGCAATTGACTGCCGATGTGAAGGCACAGGATGGTCCGCCAGGACCGGAGAAGGATTTTACCGATCTGCATGCATGGGCCGAAGTGTACATTCCTGGTGCCGGCTGGGTTGGTCTTGATCCCACGTCGGGCCTGTTCGCAGCCGAAGGGCATATTCCGCTTGCCTGTACTCCTGATCCTGTCAGCGCCGCTGCAGTAACCGGCACAACGGGTATTTGTGAGGTCAAATTTGAATATGAGAATAAAGTGACCCGTATTCATGAAGATCCGCGAGTCACCAAACCATTCAATACCACCCAGTGGGATCACATCAACACGTTGGGCAAAAAAGTTGATCGGGAACTGAAGAAACACAAAGTCAATCTTACGATGGGCGGCGAGCCTACCTATGTGTCGATTGATGATATGGAGAGTGCGCAATGGAATACCGAGGCGCTTGGCCGGGAAAAGCGAATACTGGCCGTTAATCTTTTGGCCGGGTTGAAAAAGCATTTCACTACCAACGGTGTGACCCATTTCGGTCAGGGCAAGTGGTATCCGGGCGAACCCATTCCGCGCTGGGCGCTCGGTCTTTACTGGCGCACGGACAGAAAACCCCTGTGGCGCAATGCACGCCTGCTGGCAAGTGAAACGGATCCCGGGAAATATTCGGTTGAGAATGCCAGGAAGTTTATCCAGACTTTGGCCGCTGAGCTAAAGGTCGACACTGACCATATAGTCCCTGGTTATGAGGACAAGCTCCATTATCTGATCAGGGAAGGCAGTCTGCCGGCCAATGTCAAAGTTGAAGACAGCAAGCTCAAGGATCCGCTGGAACGAGATCGACTGCGGAAAGTATTTTCCCAGGGGCTGGACAAGATTGTTGGTTACGCCCTGCCACTGACATGGCTGGATGAGGCCGACCATGACGGTTGGCAGAGTTGCCGCTGGTATTTCAAACGTGATGCCATGTATTTGATTCCAGGTGATTCGCCGATGGGCTATCGACTGCCACTCGACAGTATTCCCTGGCAACCACCGGAACAGGCTCACAAGGATTTTGAGAAAGATCCGTTTGCAGAGGACGAACCACTGTCCGGGTCAGCGGCAAAGATCAAGGGTAAACCCGGAAAGGTGAAGCCCCCAAAGGTGAAGAAACCGCAATCGATCTTTCATACGGCCCTGTGTGTGGAAGTCAGGGACGGGCGCTTGTCAGTATTCCTGCCGCCGTTAACGCGGCTGGCTTACTATGTTGCATTATTGAATGCGCTGGAGGCCACTGCCACAAAACTCAAAATTCCCATCGTGCTTGAAGGTTATGAGCCACCGCGCGATGCACGACTGCGCAAACTCATGATCACCCCGGATCCCGGAGTGATAGAAGTAAATGTGCATCCAGCCCAGGACTGGAATGAGCTTATTGGAATCATCAGCAACCTGCATGAGATCGCCAGACTGAACCGGCTTGGCACGGAAAAGTTCATGCTCGATGGGAAGCACACCGGAACCGGCGGTGGTAACCATGTAACTCTTGGTGCGGCGAAAGCAGAAGACAGCCCGTTTCTGCGTCGGCCTGATTTGCTGGGAAGTCTGATCCGTTATTGGCAGAACCATCCCTGCCTTTCCTATCTGTTTTCCGGACAGTTTATCGGACCTACAAGTCAGGCGCCGCGCGTGGATGAGGCGCGGGATGACAATCTTTACGAACTGGAAA
>JBBDXV010000222.1:28316-30023 GCA_040902165.1 Pseudohongiellaceae bacterium | reverse complement strand
TACTTATGGGTGTAGTAGCAAAACGATCGTCAATGACTTTTTACTCGGACGGAAAGAGTCAGTACAGTCATCGTGTTCGCATTGTGTTAGCTGAAAAAGGTGTCACAGTCGAAACTATTGACGTGGATCCGGATAACAAACCAGAAGACCTGGCGGATTTAAATCCTTATAACAGCTTGCCTACGTTGGTCGATCGCGAATTGGTATTGTATGAACCCAACATCATGATGGAATATCTTGATGAAAGGTTTCCCCACCCACCACTGTTTCCGGTCTATCCGGTTGCCCGCGCCCAAAGCCGATTATGGATTTACCGGATTGAGCGAGACTGGTGCAAGTTGGTCGACAATCTTATGGCCAATAAAGGAACAGAGGCTGCATTGGAGAAGGCCCGCAAAGAGCTTCGCGATGGGCTCATTTCCATTGCACCTATTTTTGCCGAAAAGCCATTTTTCATGAGTGATGAATTCACCATAGTGGATTGTTGTGTGACACCGATTTTGTGGCGTTTGTCAGCCATGGGAATACAGCTGCCGCAAACCAAGGCTGCCAAGCCGTTGTTGAGCTACAGAGATAGACTATTTGCCCGGGATTCGGTGAGAGCAAGCCTCTCTGACCAGGAACGGGAAATGAATTGATCCGTTAACGGCGTTGCTTTTGCTGGAACACTTAAGGTACGGGGTTTGCTGAATGTCAATGAGTGTTAGCCGTCCGTATCTGGTGCGAGCATTATACGAATGGATTCTGGATAACGCCTGTACACCATATATCCTTGTCAATGCAATGGCGGACGGTGTGGCAGTACCCCAGGAGCACGTCAAGGATGGTCAAATTATCCTGAATATTTCTCCCAGTGCCGTAAACGGCCTGCAACTGGGAAATGAAGCGATATATTTTGACGGACGGTTTGCCGGCATTCCAACTCGTGTACATGTTCCAATACTTGCCGTGTTGGGAATTTATGCGAAAGAAAACGGACAGGGAATGTTTTTTGAATTTGAGTCACCACAACCTGCGCCTCCGACTCCATCCCCGGTTGTCTCTGTGCCCGGGAACAAGACCAGATCCAAAACCAAGCCCGGCAAACCACCTTCTTTGCGTGTGGTCAAATAGTTGCCCAGGGTTTCCCTGATGGTCAGTTTATATATTCAAATACCTTGACGACTCTGGTAACGCCGGAAATGTTCCGAACCAGCGCCGCCGCGTTATCTCCCTCAGTCTGGTTCACCAGTCCCATCAGATACACCGAGCCGTTTTCAGTAATGACCCGGACCTGTGAAGAGGGGACCGAATCATCCGCAAGCAATTGTGCTCTGACCTTGGTGCTTATCCAGGTATCGTTGCTGCGTGCCAGCAGTGAAGTTTTTCCTGACACTTCCAGCTCGTTGTGAATACGTTTGATCTTGGTGCTGGTTTCTGAGGCGAGCTGGGTCGCACGATTTTTCAGGGCTTCTGTCTGAACCTGGCCAACCAGCAAGACAATCCCGTTGTGACTGATCACATCGAAATGCGCGTTTTTGAATTCAGGCTCAAGCGCCTTGAGGTTGACGATAATCCTGGTCTCGATAGACTGGTCTTCGACCACTGCACCCGCCGTGCGTCTGCCGGGATCTTCCTGCATCCCCTGGCCTGCGTTGGTTTCCACCAGAATTGTCGTGCAACCCGATGTTATCAGCACCAGTAGAAATACAGCGGCATTACGTACAA
>JBBDXV010000222.1:17331-28216 GCA_040902165.1 Pseudohongiellaceae bacterium | reverse complement strand
TGGTCTTTGGTAATTCCCAAAACGTCGAATCGACAGCTGTACCTGCCGGCGTTGGGGTAGCGCTGCAGGAAGTGCTGGGCGCAGCGAATGAGTTTCAGTTGTTTACGCCGGTCGACCGTCTCAACCGGATTGCCAAACAATGTACTGCAGCGCCATCGGACTTCAACGAAAACCAACTGGGAACCGTCCAGCATGATCAGATCTATTTCACCCATCCGGCACTGGTAATTTCTCAGCAATAGCTGAAATCCGTGGCCTCGAAAAAATTCAACGGCCTCGGTTTCTCTGGCGAAACCAATTCGCCGTGATGTATTGCGGGCAGATCTGGACATGTTAGCCTCCCTGGCATCGCACTTCCTGATGTTGCTTACGGCCGGATGCGCGCCAGCCCTTCCGGTTCCAGAGGTTGGGGACGCCCGTCGACAAAAATTGCGCTTTGGGATTGGCGCTGGATCGCACCATATTCAGTCATCGTCAGAATGCCGGTCACGCCGGCAAATGATTGGACTTCACCGCGCGCAAGCTGACCGAGTCGCGAGTAAATACGAAAACTGTCGATTCCCAATGCCCGCAGGCGTTGCAGTGGACCTTGTGTTGACCGCAAACTTTGATCAATCTGTTGTTTAAGTGGATCCTGGGTGTCCAGCACCCATGGTGAGTCAGTAAAAATAATGCCGTTGAGGTCCTGGTTGGCCCGCTGGTTTACAGTTTCCAGTCCGTCATAGATCGCAGACAGCGAATAGACAGGAATATCACCGGCATAATAAAAAGACAGGGTGGGTTTTATCTGACGTCCCTGACTTGGATTGGCCATCAGGAAAATAAAATCGATGTCCTGACGTCGTCGAGGTATGAATTCAATATCACTGCGAGGTAATAATCGCGTAATGCTGGCCGCACGAGCCTCGCTGGCGTCGATCCCCAACAGTTGTTTGACCAGGTCGGCGTATTCTTCTTCATTGTTGAAAGTCGCACGCGAAACCACCTCATTACCCTGAGACCGCCAGTAATTGGTGAAAGCTTCCTGCAGGCGCAGGTAATCAGTACCAGCCGGTGAAATAAGTGCCGCATTTTTGAATCCGGCACGACGCGCAAGTTCTGCTACCTGACGTATCTCGTCTTCCGGTGCCAGACCAAACTGGTAAAGATTTGGTGAGTAGCGTAAGGCGTTATCCGTGTAATTCAGGGCCAGCGTAGGCACAGGCAGGGTCTCAATGTACTGAAGCTGGCGTACCAGTGCCTTGTCAACCGGGCCAATAATCAGATCCGCTCCCGCAGCGACTGCGGTGTCATACAGACCATAAATATCCAGCGGGGCACCGGGATTTAACAAGGGTGTTGTATCAAACAGACTCAGACGCGGTACTTCGACCCCCAACTGCATGGCTTCGTAATAGGCGCCAAGGAAACCTTCCTGAACCGCTCTGCCAACCTGATCCTGCAGCGGTAACAGCAAAGCAATATGCCGGGGACGTTGGTCCCATAGAGTTTGCAATGAAGCCAGTTGAGCAGGTAGGCGTAACACGGCTGAATGCTGTGCCCATACAGTGCGCCAGCGCCCGATAGCATCCAGTTCACTGCGTATGCTGGCGCGGTTGTTTCTGACTTGTCGCGCCAGCTCAACCCAACCGCGGCTTTCATACGAGTCGGCATTGCCCACCATGGTGCTGAGCTGTACATCCGTCAGGCGGTAAAGCATTTGCCAGATCTGGTTGGGCAAATCCAGATTGTCATTGTCTGTGATAGTTGCGTTAAGCCGAATCATTTCGCGGATTGCATCTGTCGGCAGCTCGCCCGGTAGAACGATTCTGCCGCGTACCAGAGCGAAACGAACCTGCAGGTTTTCATTCAGAGATTCAACGTCTTCGATGTTCATCAGCAATTCAGCGGCTGCCTGATCCTGGCCTTGTTCCAGCAACATTTCAATCGCGGTAATCAGGTAGGACTCTGCCAGCGGACGTTCCGAGCTGCGCGCCAGTTGCAATAAAGTGTTGACTGATATCTGCTCTTCATCGTCAACGCGGGACGATGCAGCAGTTTCGGGTGTTGGCGAAGAGCCGCAGGCAAGCAAAGTGAGGGTCAGGATGACGATTGCAGAATGGCGAAGCAGGATTGTTGGCATGAGACGCATAAGCCTAATACAGGAACCGGAGCCCGGCAAGAAAAGCGGATATATATCAGTGCTATGACTAATGTTTAATTCTTTGCTGACGATGCTTGCTGGCATGGAAATAATTCCGATCAATACTCCTTGCGGCCGAAAACGTCACTTTTTGTATGCGCCCTGATAAAGTCAAATCCGGCTGTCTCTATGTTGTTGCAACGCCGATCGGAAATCTGGCGGACATGACCGCCAGGGCAATCGAGGTGCTTTCCGCCTGCAATCTCGTCGCTGCAGAGGATACACGTCACAGTGCACATCTTCTCCAGCATTTCGGTATTCAGACTCCTACAGCCAGTTTTCATGATTTCAGTTCCAGGGGTCGGCTGGAGCGACTTCTGGAACAACTGGAAGCGGGAGCAGATATTGCAATCATCTCGGATGCCGGTACACCAACCATTGCAGATCCAGGCTTTGAACTGGTCAGTGCTGCCCGTCAGCGCGATATAAAAGTAGTGCCAATTCCGGGCGCGAGTTCGCTTTTGGCCGCATTGAGTGTGGCCGGCCTGCCGACCGACCGGTTTGTTTTCCTTGGATTTCTGCCGGCCAAAGCAGCGGCGAAAGCAAAACTGCTGCAGGGCTTGATTTTCGAGGAACGTACGACGGTGGTTTTTGAGTCACCGCACCGGATATTGGACAGTCTGCAGGAGATGGCAGGTATTCTGGGTGGAACGCGCAGATTGTTTGTTGGCAGGGAATTGACCAAGAAATTTGAGACCACCTATGTTGCCAGCATTGAGCAGTGTCTGCTGCGGATGAAGTCAGACCCGCTCGAACAAAAGGGTGAGTTCGTATTGGTACTGGCGGGTTGCGAAGCGGACCAATCGCAAACGGCAAAAATCGAACAGGGACTGCAGATACTCGACCTTCTCATTGGCGAAGTCTCAGTTAAAAAGGCAGTTAGCCTGGCCGCGAAAATATCCGGTGCATCGCGCAATGTTCTTTACGCTGCTGCCCTGGAGCGTCAACCCGCGAAATAAAACCCGCTTGTGTCATCAGACCTTCTTGGGTAAGCTGCGCGCCGAGTCAGCCGGGCAGTTGCTGCCAGTCACTCTTCGCTTGTCGCCTGGCGTCAGGTAAGGAAACTGGGAGAGGAAAGTCCGGGCTCCACAGAGCAGGGTGCCAGGTAATTCCTGGGAGGCGTGAGCCTACGGAAAGTGCAACAGAAAAAATACCGCCACCGGCAACGGTTGGTAAGGGTGAAATGGTGCGGTAAGAGCGCACCGCGCGCCTGGCAACAGGTCGCGGCAAGGTAAACCCCACCCGGAGCAAGGCCAAATAGGGGTCCGCAAGTGTGGCTCGCACTGGACCCGGGTAGGCTGCTAGAGATTTGCGGTGACGCAAGTCGTAGATGAATAATTGCCCAAGACAGAACCCGGCTTACAGGCTGACTCGTTTTTTTCCTTACTTCCAGTCTCGATTCCATACCGCTCACAAGGCCGTCGGGCAGGCCTTTGATTGTTTAATATTTCAATATTATCAATTAGTTGTGGTGTCCCAACCAAGCTGATAAGGCAGTCTGGCTTTGCGCTGGACAAAACCAATTTCTATCGGCCGGAACCCGGGGCTTCTTTAACAATTCCTGAAAAATCCGCTTGCTCTCGAACATCTGCCCTCCTATAGTGTCGCATTGTGGGAGAAAGTGGGAAATTTTGTCGTTGAGTGTAGTTGGGTGTCATTGACTGTAGTTGATTAGTAAGTAAGTGAAATCCAGGAACTGAATCGGACGGACTGCCAGTCTTCGGAGTGAGTAGCAGATCTGGCCATCACAGCGGAGAACGAACGGCGTGTTTCGCGGGATTAATAACATCAATCTGGACACCAAGGGGCGCATGGCGATGCCCGCTCGGTATCGAGATCAACTTGCTGATGGTTGTGGGGGGCATCTGGTCGCGACTATCGACACCAATGCTCCCTGCCTGTTGCTGTATCCGCTGCAGGAATGGGAACAGATACAACTCAAGATCGAGGCTTTACCCAGTTTCAATGCTTCCTCGCGACGTATCCAGCGACTTTTGATCGGCCATGCCACCGATCTGGAACTGGACGGCAGTGGCAGAATCCTGTTGCCGCAGACCTTGCGGAATTACGCCTCGCTGGAAAAGCAGGTGGCGTTGATTGGTCAGGGAAGGAAGCTGGAATTGTGGAATCAGGCCGGCTGGGAGAAGCAACGGGATCAATGGATCAATGAGACCGGATCTGACGGAGACTTGCCCGACGATCTGAAGTCACTGTCGCTGTAGAGGACCGTCCGATGCAGGAAAGAAAGGCGCACACAACCGTACTCCTGAAGCAGGCAGTAAATGCATTGGTAGTGGACCGGGACGGCGTCTATGTTGATTGCACTTTCGGTCGCGGCGGGCACAGCAGCGCCATCCTGGATGAATTGGCACCACAGGCCACAGTTATTGCCTTGGATCGTGACCCTGAGGCCGTGGAAGCGGGGCTGTCCCTGGCGAAAACCGAGCCGCGATTCTCCCTTGTGCAAGGCCGCTTTAGCGGTCTAAAAACACTGGTTGAAAGCCTTGGCCTCGCCGGGCGGATCAGCGGCGTTTTATTTGATCTCGGGGTTTCTTCGCCACAGCTGGACAAGGCAGAAAGAGGGTTCAGCTTCCTGCACGAAGGCCCTCTGGATATGCGTATGGATGCAACTACCGGACCCACTGCCGCCGAATGGCTTAACAGTGCTTCGGAGCGACAAATTGCCGATGTGCTGTTTCTCTACGGGGAAGAAAAATTTTCCCGCCGCATGGCGAGAGCGATAGTCGCGGCGCGTCTCGATCAGCCGATTACTACTACCAGTCAACTGGCAGATATCGTCACCGCAGCCAATCCGGCATGGGAACGTGACCGGCATCCGGCAACGAGGGCATTTCAAGCTATACGGATTTTTATAAACCGGGAATTGGAAGAACTTACCGAGGGCATAAAACAGGCCGAGTCATTGTTGCGACCCGGGGGTCGCCTGGTAGTGATCAGTTTTCATTCACTGGAAGATCGGATAGTTAAGAAATTCATCACCTTGCAGATTAAGGGAGATAACTTTCCAAAGGCTTTGCCGATACCAGCAAGCATGCTGAGACCGACATTGAAGAGTATCGGCAAGCCGATCCGGGCTGATGAAGCCGAAATTCAGCACAACCCCCGTGCACGCAGTGCAATTATGCGGGTAGCGGAAAAGATTGCCTGAGCTCGGCAGTTTCTGGAGCAGAACTTCGAATGCGTGTAAGAAAACTCAAGAACTCCAAGTCAGACGCGGCGCAGAAAAAGCTGTCGCCGCTTGCATGGCTGGGCATGCGCAAGCCGGGTGCACTGCGTTTCCTGATGCTATTGATGACGGTCCTGGGTTCCGGATTGACCGTGGTTTTCGTTACTCATCAGGACCGCATGCTGTTCAATGAATTGCAACAATTGAAAAGCAATGCAAACAGCCTCCAGGTTGAATGGGGTCAACTGCTGATCGAGCAAAGCACTTTTGGTTTGGAAGGGCGCATTGAAAACAAGGCAATAGAGCGGCTCAATATGCGTCTGCCGGCAGTTGAAAATATCGTGATGGTAAGACCATGAAACCGGGTATGGGCGACTGGATGGCGAATAACTGGCGGCTCTATCTGGTTTATATGTCAATGACTCTGTGTGTGTTGACCATTGGCTGGAAAGTCGGATCGCTGCAGATATTTGAACGCGACTTTCTTCAGGGTCAAGGCGATGCAAGAACCATCAGAACGGAACCTGTCATTGCCCATCGTGGCATCATCACCGATAGAAACGGCGAGCCTCTCGCGGTCAGCACACCGGTAAAATCCATCTGGGTGAACCCGAAAGAGATAAGTCGTGACCCTGGCGCGATTGAGACACTTGCCGCGTTACTGGAAATGAATAAAGACGATCTCACCGACACGGTCACCGTCAATGCCGGCAGGGAATTCCTTTATGTAAAGCGACGTTTGCCACCAGCACTGGTAGACAATGTAATTGCCCAAAAGCTTACCGG
This sequence comes from Pseudohongiellaceae bacterium, assembly GCA_040902165.1. Taxonomy (GTDB): domain Bacteria; phylum Pseudomonadota; class Gammaproteobacteria; order Pseudomonadales; family Pseudohongiellaceae; genus NORP240. The sequence continues at coordinate 22,061 of JBBDXV010000222.1, read as the reverse complement.
GGTTTATGCGCAACAGGAATTTCAGCGTTATTACCCGCAGGGAGAAGTCACCGCGCACCTGATTGGATTCAATAACGTTGATGATGCCGGTCAGGAAGGTCTGGAGCTCACTTATGATGAATGGCTTCGCGGTACACCCGGCAAACGTCAGGTAGTGAAGGACCGCCGCGGAAGAATTATCGAAGAACTCAACACCATTGAAACCGCACAGCCGGGCAACAATCTCCAGCTCAGCATTGATTTCCGCTTGCAGAACATTGCCTACCGGGAACTCAAGGCGGAATACATCACGCGACGTGCCAAGGCTGCATCAGTGGTGATTATGGATGTGGCAACAGGCGAAATTCTGGCCATGGCCAGTCAGCCTTCCTACAACCCCAATGCCCGCAGCAGCCTGTCTGATTTCAGTGTTATGCGCAACCGCGCTGTGGCTGACGTCTTTGAGCCGGGTTCAACCGTCAAGGCATTTACCGTGGCGGCGGCACTGGAAACAGGACGCTATACGCCCGAGACGCTGGTAGAAACCCGTGGCTGGATGATGGTTGAAGGCAAGGAAGTCAAAGACAGTGCTAATTACGGAGTATTGACGGTAGAAAAAATCATCACCAAATCCAGCAATGTAGGTTCCACCAAGATTGCGCTTGATATCGGGCCGGAACCTATTCGTAGTGTTATGGAACGTGTCGGTCTGGGTGTCGATACCGGAACCGGGTTCCCCGGCGAAAGAACCGGGATACTTCCCAATCACAGACGCTGGAGTCGAATTGAAACGGCAACCCTTTCCTTTGGTTATGGACTGTCGGTTTCGGCGCTGCAACTGATTCGTGCCTACGGTGTTATCGCCGGCGGCGGCATTTTACGCCCGGTATCCCTGGTCAAGCTGGACGAGGCGCGATTGGCAGCGCTGCCTGTCGAACAGGTAATCAGTCCGGTAATTACCGAGCAGGTAATGTCGATGCTGCGAACTGTCGTTGATGCAAAGCTCGGTGGTACCGCGGTCGAGGCAAATGTTCCCTTTTATACGGTGGCAGGAAAAACCGGGACCGCAAGGGTGGTGGGAGAATTTGGCTATGACGCCGATTTGCACAATTCCCTTTTCATCGGCATGGCGCCTGCCAGTAACCCTGAAATTGTTGTGCTGGTAATCATCAATGAACCCCAGGGCAGTGAACACTACGGTGGACAGGTAGCCGCGCCGGTATTTTCCCGTATTGTTTCCGGTGCCATGCGCATCCTCAATATTCCCCCTGACAATATCGGGGCGGCGAATCTGACAAATCCGGGGTCATCGTGAAGCCATGAATACGGCTGAAGAAATTCTGCATAGTGCCCCTCTGGCCGGCCTCGTGGTTGACATGCTGGAATTGCCCGCAGGCGCGAATCAGTCTTTCAATGTGGAAGTTACCGGCATCAAGATTGACAGTCGTCAGATCAAGAAGGGCGACCTGTTTATTGCCTGCTTCGGCCGCCATCATGACGCCAGGGACTATATTGCCCAGGCAATAGATTCCGGCGCGGCAGCGGTGGTAGCGGAATCCGGAGGTGTCTGGCAGGGATTGCAATTTACCGGCAATGTTCCGGTTGTGGCTATCGACAATCTGTCATCCAGAATTAGCGAGATCGCCGGCAGGTTCTTTAATCACCCGAGTCACCATTTGCAGGTTATGGGAATTACCGGGACTAACGGCAAAACCAGCTGTAGTCAATTTATTGCCCAGGCTCTGACGGCCATGAGATTTCGTTGCGGTGTAATTGGGACTCTGGGATATGGCCCATATAACCAGCTCAAGGAAAGTTCACACACGACACCTGATGCAGTTTTTACCCAGTCAGTTCTGGCACAGATGGTGCAGCAGGAGATCAATCCGGTTGTAATGGAAGTGTCGTCAGTAGGTCTGCACCAGCATCGGGTCAAGGCTGTGCGCTTCGATACGGCCATTTACACCAACCTGACCCGGGATCACCTCGATTACCACAACACCATGGAGTCGTATGCGGAAAACAAACGCAGACTGTTTGCCATGGAGGGATTGCGATCAGCCATCATCAATCTTGATGATCCCTATGCATTGACCATGCTCAATGCCATTTCCCGGGATGTCGATGTGTTGACCTACAGCGCCAGCAATCCGATTGCCACAGTTTACGCCCGCGATATTCAGTTAAGCCGTCATGGATATCAGGCAGAGGTGGTTACACCGCTCGGATCTGGACAAATAAAAGGCCAGTTGATTGGTTATTTCAATTTCAGCAATGTGCTGGCGGTGCTGACTACCCTGATCAGTTACCTGGGACATTATCGCGCAACGAACCTGGATCAGATACTGGCACAGATATCTGCCTTGAAGCCGGTCAATGGCCGTATGGAAATCATTGGCAGCAGCGCTGAAATTACCGCGATAGTCGACTATGCCCATACTCCCGATGGACTCAAATGCGCGTTAACTGCGGTACGCGATCATTTCCATGGAAATATCTGGCTGGTATTCGGTTGCGGTGGCAATCGCGACAAGGGCAAGCGACCGATGATGGGAGAAATTGCGGCTGCTTTCGCCAACCGGCTGATTATCGCCGATGACAATCCGAGAAATGAAAGTGGCGAGGAAATCATCCAGCACATCATGAGCGGAGTCGAAGATAAATCCAGGGTAACAGTCATTCGGGACCGGGCTCAGGCGATAGAGTACGCCATTGTCAATGCAGCACCGGGAGATATCGTGCTGGTTGCCGGCAAGGGGCATGAAACCTACCAGGACATTGCCGGTCGAAAAATGATTTTCAGTGACGCCAACCAGGTAAGACTGGCGTTGCAAAAACGCATTCAGAATTGACCGTACAACCAGCCCCGATGATAGGCACTTTCCAGTTGACAGATTTGCTTGAAGTGCTGCAGGGAACAATGCGAGGTACTGATGTTGAGCTTGCCTCGGTCTCAACGGATACAAGGACAATGCGCAAGGACGATCTGTTCGTCGCGCTCAAGGGTGAGAATTTTGATGGCGATGACTATGTCGGGATCGCTGCAGAAAAAGGTGCTTGTGCCGGCCTCGTTGGCCGATACAGCAATTGTAATTTGCCACAGCTGAAGGTCGCTGATACGACCCGGGCTTTAGGGAGGCTGGGAAATCTCAATCGTCAAAGAAGCAATGCCAGAATAATCGCCATTACCGGCAGTCAGGGCAAGACGACAGTAAAGGAAATGGCTGGCCGGATTCTGACTGGATTCAGTGACACCCTGGTGACTCAGGGAAACCTCAATAACGCGATAGGAGTACCGCTGACCTTGTTGCGACTGGAGGAATCAAACCGGTTTGCCGTGCTGGAGCTTGGCGCCAACGCGCCAGGAGAGATTGCCTGGACTGCGGCGCTGGTCCAGCCTGATGTGGCGGTAATAACCAATGCTGCCGGAACGCATCTCGAGGGCTTTGGCAGTCTCAGGGGAGTGGTGGCAGCAAAAGGAGAAATACTCGACGGATTGCTAGCTGAAGGAGTCGCTATATTGAATCTGGATGACCCTCACGTCGAGGTGTGGCGCGAACGGGCAAAAGGCAAACGCATTGCGACTTTCAGTATCAGTAACAAGAAAGCGGACTATCGAGCGACAGCGATTGATCAGGGAATACAGGGCCAGTCGGTGTTTACACTGGTGACACCGACCGAAAGCGGCGAAGTTTGTCTGCGCTTGCCCGGCTTGCACAATGTTGCCAACGCGGTGGCTGCAGCGGCGGCCGTAATGGAAGCGGGTGCCGGGTTCGATTCGGTAGTTGCGGGGTTGACCGGTATGTCGCCGGTCAAAGGACGAATGAGCATTATGAAGGGATCTGGCAACAGCACTTTGATTGATGACAGCTACAATGCCAGCCCCAGTTCATTTCACGCAGCGATTCAGGTGCTGGCCGCTTATCCGGGAACGCGAATCCTGGTGGCAGGGGATATGCGAGAGCTGGGAACAGACAGTGACGCAGCCCATCGTGCAGTCGGAAAAATGGCGAGAATAGCAGGAATAGATGCCGTGCTGTCGATAGGTGAATCGAGCAGGTTGACAGCCGAGGCTTTCGGTTCAGGCGGGAAACATTTTGCCACCATGCAGGAGCTGATAGATGGTTGCAGATTGCTTATGAACGATACGACCACAGTGTTGGTAAAGGGATCGCGCAGTTCGGGTATGGATAAGATCGTAGACCAGTTAAAAATAAATGAGGCCACATAATGCTGGTTTGGTTGGCGGAATATCTCAGACAAATAGACAGCAATTTTTCTGTTGTCCAATACATTACCGTGCGGGCAATCTTCAGCATCCTGACAGCTTTGCTGGTTTCGCTGATCATTGGTCCGGCCATGATTCGCAAGCTCAATTACCACCAGATCGGGCAGGTCGTAAGAGATGATGGTCCGCAGTCACATTTCAGCAAGGCCGGGACGCCAACGATGGGCGGTGCACTGATTCTTGTTACGGTCGCACTCAGCACATTGCTCTGGTCTGATCTGCGTAATCATTATGTCTGGATTGTGCTGGGAGTTACCCTGTTATTTGGTGCTGTTGGCTGGGTCGATGACTATCGCAAAGTGTTTCGCAGGAACTCCAAAGGACTGTCTCCGCGCTGGAAATATTTCTGGCAGTCGCTGATAGGATTCTCTGCCGCGCTGGTGTTGTACTTCACCGCCTTGGGGCCAGCTGAAACAAGTTATATAGTGCCGTTCTTCAAGGATGTGGCAATCGATACAGGGTT
>JBBDXV010000222.1:0-17231 GCA_040902165.1 Pseudohongiellaceae bacterium | reverse complement strand
CTCGGATTCCTCTGGTTTAATACCTATCCAGCTCAGGTTTTTATGGGCGATGTCGGGGCGCTCGCGCTTGGGGCGGCACTGGGTGTAATGGCTATTATTTCTCGGCATGAAATCGTGCTGTTCATCATGGGTGGAATATTTGTGATGGAAACGGTTTCGGTAATTCTTCAGGTTGCTTCATTCAAGCTGACCGGCAAGCGAATCTTTCGTATGGCACCGTTGCACCATCACTTTGAATTGAAGGGATGGCCGGAACCAAGAGTGATTGTCAGGTTCTGGATAATCACAGTAATGCTGGTTTTGTTTGGCCTGGCGACTTTGAAGTTGCGATAAAGGGTAGTTGAGGACAGCTTGAGTAAGCTTGCAGCAAAAGAGTCGACCAAACTGATCGTCGGCCTTGGTAAGACCGGGTTGTCCTGTGCAAGGTATTTTGCTTCGTTGGGTATACCGTTCAATGTTACTGACAGTCGAGTTGATCCTCCGGGTCTTCGGGAGTTGCTTGGTGAGTTCCCGGATCTGAAGCCGGAGTTGGGTGGCTTTAACGAAGAATCGTTTCTTGCCGCCGGGGAGCTGGTGCTGAGCCCCGGGGTGAGCCTGAAGACGCCAGCAGTCGCCCGGGCCATGGCCGCTGGTATTCCGGTTACCGGAGACATCGATATCTTCAGCAGGCAAGTCTCGGCACCGGTGATCGCGGTGACCGGTTCCAACGGCAAGAGTACGGTGGTGAGCCTGGTGGCGGCTATTTTGTCCGCGGCAGGGAAAAATTTCGGTCTCGGCGGCAATCTGGACGGAGAGCATGGTAGACCTGCGCTGGATCTGTTACGAGAAAAGTCGCGGGAAATATACCTGCTGGAACTTTCGAGCTTCCAACTGGAGACCACGCAGAGTCTTGGTGCAACAGTCAGTACCATATTGAATGTGACAGAGGATCACATGGATCGCTATGTCAGCATGGACGCGTATCTGCTGGCGAAGCAAAAGATTTTCTGCAATGCCCGGATGGTGGTCGTGCATCAAAACGATCCGCTGACTCGTCCACCGGCCGGAAGCGATGCAGTTTGGCTGGAATACGGAATGGAATATCGCGGTCGCGACGGTTTTGGCGTCGTTTCAGATTCAGACAGTGAATTTATTGTGAATAATGGACAACGATTACTGGCTGTAGATCAGCTGAAGCTTTCCGGCCAGCACAATATTATCAATGTGCTGGCAGCAATGACGCTTGCCCATGCAGCCGGCATCAAGATGCAGGCGATAGTCAGTGGCGTAACAAATTTTGCCGGCTTGCCGGATCGTTGTCAGTGGGTGGCCAGTATAAACGGCGTTGAATTTTACAACGACTCCAAGGGAACCAATGTGGGCGCTACTCTCGCTGCCGTAGAGGGATTAGGTCGGAAAATCAAAGGCCGGATTATTCTGATTGCAGGAGGTCAGGGCAAGGGCGCGGATTTCAGGCCGTTACGGCCAGCGATGGAACATTGGGTGCGCAGTGTTGTTTTAATCGGGGTGGACGGACCATTGATTGAAGCGGTACTGGATCCGTCATTACCACGGCAGTATGCCAACAGCATGCAGGATGCGGTGGAGCTTGCAACGCACAGCGCGCAGACAGGAGATGTGGTGTTGCTGTCCCCCGCCTGCGCAAGTTATGACATGTTTCAGGATTTTCGACACCGGGGTCAGGTTTTTACCAGGGCCGTAAAAGAGTTGGAGCGAATAACGGAGATCAACAAGGCAGGCGGATTGCTATGAGTATTGGAGCAGTCAGGGTCGGCCGCAGTCATGCAGATCATCGCGTGCTGGTCCAGCAGCGACCCAACAGTATTCTGCTGATAACACTGCTATTGCTGACGCTCGGACTTTTGGCGATGAGTTCGGCTGCGGTCGAGATCAGTATTGATCCCCTCTACTACATGAAACGCCAGGCAGTATTTGTCGTGGCTGGCATCCTGGGATTAGGTTTGACGGTTTTTATCCCGGTGCGCTTTTGGTATCGGTCCAGCTGGTATTTGTTGATGGCCTCGTTTGCGTTGTTGCTGCTGGTTTTGATTCCTGGGTTGGGGAAGGTGGTAAATGGGAGTGCCCGCTGGATTGATCTTGGCTTTTTCAATTTACAGCCATCAGAGTTGGCCAAGGTTTTCATCATCATCTATCTCGCTGCATTTCTGGAGCGACGACGCGACGAAGTGCGGCAGCATTGGTCAGGTTTTGTGAAACCCCTTGGTGTAATCGGCGCTGCCGTAGTGTTGCTGCATTTTGAACCTGACCACGGCGCAATGGTTATTCTGATTGTCACCGCGTTCAGCATGATATTTCTGGCTGGCGCCAGACTGCATCAATTCCTGCTCGTACTGGCCTTCTGTGTTGCGTTGGTCATCACCGCAGCCATCAAGTATCCCTATGTGCTGGCGCGATTCTCATCGTTTATGAATCCCTGGGCCGCAGAATATGTCTACGGCAGCGGTTATCAGCTGACTCAGGCGCTCATTGCGTTTGGTCGCGGTGAATGGTTCGGTGTAGGCCTGGGTAACAGTATCCAGAAACTTTACTTCCTGCCTGAGGCACATACAGATTTTGTACTCGCCATCATCGCGGAAGAATTGGGGCTATTGGGCGTGGCACTGGTGCTTGGCTTGTACTGCTGGCTGGTTGCTTGCGGGATGCAAATCGGCAAGCTGGCCGAACGTCGAGGTCGATTGTTTGAAGCGTATTTTGCCTATGGAATTTCGCTTTTGTTTGCCACGCAGGCCTTGATCAATATCGGCGTAAATACAGGTTTGTTGCCGACCAAGGGTCTGACATTGCCATTTCTCAGTTACGGTGGAGCCAGTTTGCTTGTCAGTTGTTTTATGGTGGGCCTGCTGCTCAGAATTCAGTATGAAACCGAATTGCCTGAAACCAGCAGTCGTCAGGCCAGTGGCGCAGTATGAGTGGTATCAACAGCAGAATCCTGATAATGGCAGGAGGTACCGGGGGTCACATTTTCCCGGCGCTGGCGATAGCCGAAGCACTGCAATTGCAAGGGATCCAGGTTGACTGGCTCGGGTCGAAGCACGGCATGGAAAACGCACTGGTACACAAGGCAGGCATACCTTTACACAGAATCGCTGCCAGGGGAATTGCCGGCAAAGGGTTGATCAGGCTGTTAATGGCACCGTTTATGATTGTTACAGCAACTTTCCAGGCATTGCGAATAGTTCGAACGCTCAAACCTGACTGTGTTCTGGGCCTGGGGGGATTTGTCAGTGGCCCAGGCGGATTGGCTGCGTGGTTGAATGGCAGGCCGCTACTGATTCATGAACAAAATGCCGTGGCGGGAATTACCAATCGCTTTCTGTCGCGACTGGCGTTCCGGATACTGGAGAGTTTTGCCGGAACCTTTCCCGGCAAGGCTGGTGTCATCCACACTGGCAATCCGGTTCGTGCTGAGATACTGGCCTTGCATGGTCGCAATCGCGATATCGGACAATCGCACAGACCGCTGCGAATACTGGTGCTTGGAGGTAGTCAAGGCGCAAAGGCGATTAACCAGGTAATACCTGAAATGCTGACACATTGGCCGCCTAACGAAAGGCCACAGATCAGGCATCAGACTGGACCGGCCCATCTTGAAGGTGCAATGGCAATGTACCGGGATCAGGGCATGGAAACGGGGAATGGAATCGAAATACAGGCTTTCATCGAAGACATGGGCTCAGCATTTAGCTGGGCAGATCTGGTGATAGCAAGGTCCGGAGCAAGTACCGTGTGTGAGCTGGCAGTTGCCGGCCTGCCCTCGGTATTGATTCCCTATCCCTGGCACCGGGATCAACAACAGCTCAGGAACGCAACATGGCTGTTGAACGCGGGGGCCGCATTGATTGTGCAGCAACATGAGCTGAGCAGTGACAGGCTTGCAGCAATAGTGCGAGGTCTCGACATTAACCGGGAGCGAATTCTCGCGATGTCCGAATCGGCAAGCAAGGCAGCGATCGTGGACGCAACGCAGCGGATAGTCAATCAGTGCAAGGAAGCCGTCAATGTCTGAGCCCAGGAGAATGTATCAAGTACCGGAAATGCGCCGCATCAAGACAATCCATTTCGTTGGCATTGGTGGCGCCGGTATGTGTGGCATTGCCGAGGTGCTGGCCAACCAGGGTTACCATATTTCCGGTTCTGATCTGAAAGAATCTTCAGTGACCGAAAGATTGAAGTCACTGGGGATGGCAATTTATATCGGACATGATGCAGGAAACATCAATCAGGCAGACGTGGTGGTCTATTCCAGTGCGGTCAAGGATTCCAATCCCGAGTTGAAGGCTGCCCGAAAACTCGGCAAGCCGATCATCGCGCGAGCACAAATGCTGGCGGAATTGATGCGTTACAGGCATGGGATTGCTGTTGCGGGAACGCATGGCAAAACCACCACAACCAGTTTGCTTGCTTCTATTCTCGCGGCAGGGAAGCTTGATCCAACTTTTGTCATTGGTGGCTTGTTAAACAGTGCGGGCACCAATGCGCGAATGGGTGAAAGCAGGTACCTGGTTGCAGAAGCTGATGAGAGTGATGCTTCATTCCTGCATCTTCAACCCATGGTAGCAGTGGTCACGAATATAGATGAAGACCATATGAGTACTTATGGAGGGGATATAAATCGTCTAAAGCAGTATTTCATCGAATTTCTTCATAACTTGCCATTCTATGGGCTTGCAGTGCTGTGTATTGATGATCCGTGTGTTGCGGAAATATTGCCGGCAGTTTCCCGGCCTGTACTCACTTACGGGTTTTCACCGCAGGCTGATTTTCGCATCGTCAAACTGACGCAGAACAAAGCCCTTACAGAATTTGAAGTGGAACGGCCGGATGGACTATCGAACCTGCATTTAAAGCTTAATATGCCGGGACGACATTATGCGCTGAACGCCACAGCAGCCATTGTGGTGGCCACTGACGAGGGTGTCTCTGATGCAGCGATCTGCGAAGGCATAAATACATTTACCGGCGTCGGACGGCGGTTTGATGTGCTGGGTGATTTTGCGGTAAATCAGGGCAAGATCATGCTGGTGGACGACTACGGTCATCACCCCAGGGAAGTGTCTGCAACTATTGCCGCGCTGCGGGCCGGTTGGCCGTCGCGCCGGCTGGTAATGGTTTATCAGCCACACCGGTATAGTCGAACCAAGGATCTTTACGAAGATTTTGTCCAGGTTCTGGCCGAAGTTGATGTGCTGTTTTTGCTGGAGGTTTATTCCGCCGGCGAAGCAAAGATAGAAGGCGCCGACTCACGCAGCCTGTGTCGAAGCATACGGCTTAGAGGAAAACTGGATCCGTTGTTTGTGCCCAAACCCGGCGAACTTAACCGGCTGCTTCGAGATATTCTGGTCGACGGCGATATCCTGTTGACCCAGGGAGCGGGAAACGTCGGAGTGTTGGCCGGACAGCTGGCTAAGCAGGGATTTGTCTGATTCCAAAACTGTTATGTGCATTAAACGAATCAAGAAACTGAGCGATGAATACAGTAAATATCAATGAATTGACAGCCAGGGCCGGAAGAGTGGCCGTGTTGTACGGTGGAACCTCGGCGGAGCGGGAAATATCGCTGCTAAGCGGGCAGGCCGTGATAACCGGATTGCGCAATGCCGGTATGGAAGTAGTTCCATTGGATGTGGGCAAGGACCTGGTATCACAGCTGCTTAAGGTAAAACCTGATCGAGTGTTCAACGTGCTCCACGGCAGAGGCGGAGAAGACGGGGTTGTGCAGGGATTATTGGAGTTTCTGAGGATTCCTTATACCGGAAGTGGGGTTCTGGGTTCGGCACTGTCCATGGACAAGGTGAAGAGCAAACTACTGTGGCAAGGCCGCGGAATCAGTACTGCAGAATTTGTTTTACTCGACTCCGATTCAGACTGGACCGCGCTGGACCGGCAGTTTGGAAAACTGGTAGTCAAACCGGTCAATGAGGGTTCGAGCATTGGCATGACGATTACTGATTCGGCGGCCAAACTGGAACGCGCATATCTGGAAGCGCGAAAATTTGATCCTGTTGTTATGGCAGAGAAATATATCGATGGTCAGGAATATACAGTGGCGATATTGGGACGGCAGGTTTTGCCTGCAATTCAATTGGGTACCGATCACGAGTTTTATGATTTCAACGCCAAGTACATAGCTGACGACACCCGTTATGTCTGCCCTGTTGATCTCGCTCCCGAGATATTGGCGCAGTTGAACCAACTTGCGCTGGACTCATTTACTTCATTGGGCTGCGAGGGATGGGGAAGGGCCGACATTATGCGGGACCGGCAGGGTTGTTTCTATGTGCTGGAGATAAATACGGTTCCTGGAATGACAAGTCATAGCCTGGCGCCGATGGCGGCCAAAGCAGCAGGAATCAACTTTGAGGAACTGGTGGTGAAGATTCTTTTTGCCAAGGAACCGGATCAGAAAAAGGGGATGAATTGATGAGCCGGTCGCGGGCAGAAACCGTTAATTATCGACGCCGGGATGCGCGGGTGCGGCATCAATTACAAGGCCAGGCCGGACACTCGGGTAGGCATCATCAGCTGCTATGGCTTCTGCCGATTGGACTTGGCATCGTGCTGGCGTCCTGGGTTCTGCTCACCGCAACCAGTTTTGCGACAACGATAAATCCGCCGGTCAGCAGGATTGGCATCGAAGGAAAGTTACAGTTTGTTCGGGAGCAGGAAATAGCCAGTCTTATCGCGCCAAGACTGGGCGAGGGTTTTTTCCGAATCGATGTAAACAGCGTAAAAGCCGATCTGGAGACCCATGCCTGGATAGCGAGTGCCGAGGTTAAACGCGTCTGGCCCGACCAACTGGCAATTCAGATTACCGAGGAAGTTCCTATAGCCCGGTGGGGAGAATCGCAACTGCTAAACCAGTATGGCCAGATTTTCTACCCTGTGAACACAGAACAATTGCCTAATTTGCCGGTTTTACTCGGTCCCCCGGACAGTGAGAACGTAGTGATGGAGCGTTACCGGGAACTCAGTGAATTATTGTTTCCTGTGGGGCTCGGATTACAGCAGCTTTCACTCAGCCTGCGAGGAAGCTGGGAGTTGCAGCTTAGTGATGGCGTCAGGGTAATAGCAGGCCGCAGAGACGTTACCGAGCGGGTCAGGCGATTTTTGGAAATTTATGATAGTCAGCTAAGAAACGATATAGCTCTCATTGAATCCGTTGATTTGCGCTATTCCAACGGGCTGGCGGTAAAAAGAAGCCAGGAGGGTATCAATGGAGTGGCCGCAAGATGAATAACCGGGCTCTCCAATTCTGCTTCAACAGGCAAGCGCTTTCCAGGGTAACTGCAAAATGAATGACAAGGCCGGGGACAACATGATCGTAGGTTTGGATATTGGAACGTCCAAGGTAGTTGCCATAGTGGGCGACATCAATGACGACGGCAGCCTGGACATAGTCGGTATAGGAAGTCATCGATCACGCGGGCTCAAAAAAGGGACTGTGGTCAATATTGAGTCCACGGTGGAATCGATTCAGCGAGCCATTGAGGAAGCAGAATTGATGGCCGGTTGTCAGATTCATTCAGTCTATGCCGGCATCGCCGGCAGTCATATCCGCAGCATGAATTCCCACGGAATCGTCGCGATTCGCGACGGCGAAGTTATGAAGGCTGATGTAGAGCGGGTCATCGACGCGGCGCAGGCGGTTGCCATCCCGGCTGATCAGCGTGTTCTGCACATACTGCCGCAGGAATATATCATTGATTCTCAGGAAGGCGTGAAAGAGCCACTGGGGATGTCCGGTGTGAGACTGGAAGCCAAGGTTCATCTCATTACCTGTGCCATTAATGCCGTTCAGAATATCGAAAAATGCATCAAGCGATGTGGGCTTACGGTGGATGAGATTATCCTGGAACAACTGGCTTCCAGTTATTCAGTGCTCACCGAGGACGAGCGTGAGCTGGGTGTCTGTCTGGTGGATATTGGCGGAGGAACTACCGATATAGCTGTATTCACGGAAGGAGCGATTCGGCATACCGGCGTAATTCCCATTGCCGGTGATCAGGTCACCAATGACATTGCCATGGCATTGAGAACGCCTACCGAGTATGCCGAAGAAATCAAGATCAAATACGCCTGTGCTTTGACCCAGCTGGCCAGTCCGGATGACATTATCAAGGTTCCCAGCGTGGGTGACCGGGCACCCAGACAATTGTCCCGGCAGGCCCTGGCTGAGGTGGTGGAGCCGCGTTATGCAGAACTGTTTTCCCTGGTACAGAACGAACTCCAACGCAGTGGTTATGAAAATCTGCTGGCGGCCGGCATTGTTCTGACCGGTGGCACCAGCAAGATGGAGGGCGTAGTGGATCTGGCCGAGGAAATCTTCCACGCACCGGTGCGCATAGGGGCTCCTCATAATGTGAAGGGACTAGCCGATATTGTAAAAAACCCGATTTATTCCACTGGAGTAGGATTATTGCTTTACGGCCTGAAGCAATACCAGGAACGTGGTGGACTCAAATCCAGACAGGACCCGCAAATTCGTATAGTCGAACGGGTCAAAAAATGGTTCCAGGGAAATTTTTAACCTTTGTTGACCAGAGAAACAGAGGATTCCAGATTACCGCAGCACGAGCCTGAGTGAAACACCCAGGTCCCGTTAGAAAATTGCTTACTAGTTACAAGGGGGCTACAAAATGTTTGAGTTAGTCGAGAATATTCCGCAGAACGCCGTAATCAAGGTTATCGGTGTCGGTGGCGGTGGCGGTAATGCCGTCAACCATATGATTTCCAATCAGGTGGAAGGTGTGGAGTTTATCTGCGCCAACACTGACGCTCAGGCACTGAATAATCTGCGGGTCAAAACGGTGCTGCAGCTAGGTAGCAATATTACCAAGGGCCTGGGGGCCGGAGCCGATCCGGAAGTAGGACGACAGGCGGCACTTGAAGATCGTGATGAAATTGCGGAAATTCTTTCTGGTGCAGATATGGTATTTATAACTGCCGGTATGGGTGGTGGAACCGGAACCGGTGGCGCCCCTATCGTCGCCGAGGTCGCCAGGGAAATGGGAATTCTTACGGTCGCGATCGTCACCCGACCGTTTCCATTCGAAGGGAAAAAGCGTGCTAACGTGGCGGATGCAGGAATCAAGCTGTTACAAAGTCACGTGGATTCACTGATTACCATTCCCAATGAGAAGCTGCTCGAGGTCCTGGGTAAAGAAGCCTCATTGCTCAACGCATTCAAAGCTGCCAATGACGTTTTACTTGGCGCGGTCAAAGGTATTGCGGATTTGATCATGCGCCCCGGCATGATCAATGTGGACTTTGCCGATGTGCGTACGGTGATGGCGGAAATGGGTATGGCCATGATGGGTACCGGCTGTGCCCGCGGCCCTGATCGTGCCCGTGAAGCGGCAGAAGCAGCCATTCGAAGTCCTTTGCTGGAAGACGTCAACCTGCAGGGAGCAAGAGGCATACTGGTCAATATTACTGCCGGTGAATCGCTGTCATTGGGGGAATTTTCTGCCGTCGGCGACACCATAGAGGAATTTGCTTCGGACGAAGCTACTGTGGTTATTGGAACCGTGATAGATCCGGATCTGGACGATGAAATGCGAGTGACGGTTGTGGCAACCGGTCTGGGGCGTGATAAGGAAAAGGAGCGTCCTACCAAGGTTATCGACAATACCGAACGAGCTGCGCCCGATTATCGTCATCTGGATAAACCCACCGTGATGCGTAGTCGGCAGCCGCAATCAGCATTAAGGCACTCAGTGCTACCCAAAGCCATAGGCGCGGAAGATCTGGATTACCTGGATATTCCGGCATTCTTGCGAAAGCAGGTGGATTAGACCTGATTTCTGGGGTATTTGATGGGGTTTTTTCTCCCCGCTACCCCGGAGTTCCGCCAGCGTAGGGGAAATAGCCATCCGGACGTTCCAATATGTTGGGTTTGACAACGAATTTTGCTAACATGCGCCAGTTTTTTTAACCTGATCCGGATATCATCTCTTAAATGCTAAAGCAACGAACTCTCAAGAACATCATCAGAGCCACTGGCGTGGGCCTGCATACAGGTGAAAAAGTCTACCTGACCCTGCGTCCTGCACCAGTGAATACCGGCATAATCTTCAGCCGCGTCGATCTCGACCCGGTGGTTCAAATTGCTGCCAAAGCGTCAAACGTGGGGGATACTACCCTGTCCACGACCCTTGTATCCGGGGATACCAGGATTTCCACCATCGAACATCTCATGTCGGCGATGTCCGGTTTGGGCATTGATAATTGTTATGTGGATGTCAGCGCCCCGGAAGTGCCGATTATGGATGGAAGCGCTGGTCCTTTCGTGTTCCTGATTCAATCTGCAGGGATTGAGGAACAGGCAGCTCCCAAGAAGTTCATTCGCATCAAACGTACTATCAAGCTGGAACAGGATGACAAGTCAGTCAGCCTGGAACCGTTTAACGGCTTTAAGGTAAGTTACACCCTTCTTTACGATCATCCGGTGTATAGAAAGTACACCAAATCCGCCACCATCGACTTTTCCAGCACTTCCTTCGTAAAGGAAGTAAGCCGTGCCCGTACCTTTGGTTTCATGCATGAGTTCGAAGAGCTAAGGAACCGTAATCTGGCCCTGGGCGCCAGCATGGACAATGCCATCGCGGTCGGAGATTACAAGGTATTGAACGAGGACGGATTGCGTTATGAAGACGAGTTCGTCAAGCACAAAATTCTTGATTCCATAGGGGATTTGTACCTTCTGGGGATGAGCCTGGTCGGGGAGTTCAAGGGTTATAAGTCTGGACATGCTCTTAATAATGCTTTATTAAGGATGCTCGAAGTTAACGAGGATGCCTGGGAAGTTGTCAGTTTCGACACAGAATCTAACGTGCCTATTTCCTATATGAAACCGGTATTGGTCAGCTGATCAAGCAGTACTGGTTAATCACCCTAACTTATTGAAATTAAAATAAATTTAGTTAGGCCATGGAGTTTCATGACGTTAGCCCCGGTGTCAGGGATAGTTGAAATTTCGCTTAATAAAAAATGAAAATAATTCTTGTTGATCAACGCCACGGTCATACCCGGACCATTGTCCTGAAGGGCTGGGCCAAAGGCCTCCTTTCCGTATTTCTGCTTGGAACTCCTGTCGCACTCGGATATTTCGGATACGAGCTGTCCGTAGCCCGTAATCCCCAGATCTATAATGAACAGACCGCGATGGGCTGGACCCGGCAGTTGAAATTGCAGTCCGAAGAACTGGCCGATATAAAACAGCAGTCACAGGAGCAGCTGGAAGCCCTGACGCTTCGTCTGGCCATGTTACAGGCGCGCCTGGTTCGCCTGGATGCCGTCGGCGATCGAATCACGTCGATAGCAAAACTTGACACCGGTGAATTTGACTTCAGTCAACAGGTGGCAATAGGTGGTCCTGAAGGCCCCGGTGCTGTGGATTTCACAACGCCACAATTCCTTGATGCGATCTCCATACTGGAAGTTCAACTCGAAGACCGCCAGCAGCAGCTGGAAATTCTTGAGCGATTGCTGATAGACAGAAAAATCCAGGCCGATGTTTTTATCGCCGGCAGACCGATAGAGCGAGGCTGGATTTCTTCAAGATTCGGTCGTCGACCGGATCCGTTTAACGGCAAGCTGACCTGGCATCAAGGCGTTGATTTTGCGGCGCCGAACGGTACTGAAATAAATACCGTGGCAGCTGGTGTGGTTACCTGGTCAGCTACCCGATCTGATTACGGTCTGATGGTGGAAGTGAATCATGGAAATGGCTTTTCCACCCGTTATGCCCATGCAGAAAAACTCCTGGTGGATGTTGGGGATATCGTCCAGAAAGGGCAGACCATTGCCCTGGTCGGCAGTACCGGCAGGTCTACAGGAGCCCATGTACATTTTGAAGTCTACAAGAATGGCAGGGTAGTCGATCCTGCAACCTACATACATCGCACCGCGCGGTAATCCCAACCCACTTCTGGCATTATCCATCGCCCTCGCTTGCACCTATACTGACAAACAGGGGCAGTGCCTAATGCGATCAAATCTTCACTCAATCACATTCTTCAATTAACTGGCCTGTGGCTGGAAATACTATGATCGGCAATATCCTGAGCAAAATCTTCGGTAGCAGCAATTCGCGGAAAATAAAAAAAATTCAGCGTACCGTAGACCGGATAAATGTATTCGAAGCTGATTTCGAAAAAGTTTCGGATCAGGAATTAAAACAGAAAACACCGGAACTCAAAGCGCGCTACGACAGTGGAACTGCTCTGGAGGAAATTCTTCCTGAAGCATTTGCTGTTGTTCGGGAAGCAAGCAAGCGCAGTCTTGGAATGCGTCATTTCGATGTGCAAATGATTGGCGGTATTGTATTGCACGAAGGCAATATAGCCGAGATGCGAACCGGCGAAGGAAAGACGCTGGTGGCTACATTACCAGCCTACCTCAACGGCTTGACCGGGCTTGGCGTACATATTGTCACGGTTAACGAATACCTCGCGGAACGCGATGCGAACTGGATGCGCCCTCTCTATGAAAAACTGGGTCTTACGGTTGGCGTTGTAAAAAGCGGCCAGACCCAACTGGAGAAAAAGGCGGCATATCAATGTGCAATCACTTATGGCACCAACAATGAATTTGGTTTTGACTATCTGCGGGACAATATGGCGTTTCGTCTGGAAGACAAGATGCAACAATCATTGAACTTTGCAATTGTCGACGAAGTTGATTCGATTCTGATTGACGAAGCCAGGACACCATTAATCATTTCAGGAGCGGTACAGGACAGTTCGCAATTATATGTGGCGATCAATAAATTGATTCAGCGAATGGAAAAAGGTGAAAAGAAAGTCGCCGAAGGATTTGCGGCAAAATTGGACAAAAGCTATGTGCCTGAGGAGAGCGGTCATTTTATTATTGATGAGAAAACCCGCCAGGTTGAGTTGACTGAGTCAGGTCATGAATTTGTAGAAAAATTGTTGGTCCAGAATAACCTGTTGAAAGAAGGAGAAAGCCTGTACGCAGCAACTAATCTTTCACTGTTGCATCATGTGCACTCTGCCCTGAAAGCGCATTATCTCTTTCACAAGGATGTGGAATATATCGTGCAGGAAAATCGAGTGGTGCTGATCGATGAACATACCGGTCGCACGATGGAGGGCAGACGTTTGTCAGAAGGTCTGCATCAGGCCCTGGAGGCCAAGGAAGGGTTACAGATACAGAGTGAAAGTCAGACTCTCGCGTCCACCACTTTCCAGAATTACTTCCGGCTCTATAAAAAGCTGTCGGGTATGACTGGTACCGCAGATACTGAAGCGTTTGAATTCAGCCAGATCTATGCTCTGGACGTCATCGTCATCCCAACTAACATGCCAATGATCAGAATTGATAACAATGACCTGATCTATCTTTCCATGGAAGAAAAATTTGATGCCATAGTGCGCGATATTAAAAATTACAGCGAACAAGGTGCGCCGATACTGGTTGGCACCGCTTCAATTGACACATCGGAAGTATTGTCGGCCAGGTTAAGCAAGGACGGGATCAAACACGAAGTGTTGAACGCGAAGTTTCATGCGAAGGAAGCGGAGATTATCGCGCAGGCAGGGCGCCCGGGTGTCGTTACCATTGCCACCAATATGGCTGGTCGAGGAACCGATATCGTGCTCGGCGGGAAATGGGAATCAGAAGTAGCTGCTTCCGAAAATCCCACGGCAGAACAGATAGGCAGGATAAAGGCAGAGTGGCAGGTTCGCCATGATCAGGTCATTGTTGCCGGTGGTTTGCACATTATCGGCACGGAGAGGCATGAATCCAGACGCATTGATAACCAGTTGCGCGGCCGTTCAGGGCGCCAGGGAGATCCGGGATATACCCGATTCTATTTGTCGCTGGAAGACAACCTTATGCGAATTTTTGCGTCAGATGGGGTCCGCAATCTTATGCGGCGTCTGGGCATGGAACACGGAGAGGCAATTGAACATGGAATGGTCACACGACAAATCGAAAAAGCACAGCGTAAGGTTGAGGAAAGAAACTTTGATATCCGCAAACAACTGTTAGAATTCGACAATGTTGCCAATGACCAGCGCAAGATAATTTACCGGCAGCGAAATGAACTGATGGCCAGCAATGATGTATCGCAGCTGATAGCCGAAATGCGTGAGGAAGTAATCAGTCATCTGGTGGACGGACACATTCCTCCCCAAAGCGTACCTGAACAGTGGGATATAGCTGGTCTGGAAACAACTATTGAGGCGGAATTTGGTTCTCGATTGCCGATCCAACAATGGCTCGATGAAAATGATCAGTTGTTTGAGGACAAGCTGAAAGAAAGAATCACATTGATTTTGGCGGAAGAATACAGCAAGAAATGTGAGCCGGTAGGCGAAAAAATGCGCGCTTTTGAAAAACAGATTGTTTTGCAGATACTGGACAATTTGTGGAAGGAGCATTTGGCTACCATGGACCATCTCCGGCAAGGTATATTTTTGCGCAGCTACAGTGGCAAGAATCCAAAGCAGGAGTACAAGCGCGAGGCGTTCGCCTTGTTTCAGGATCTGCTGACCAATCTGCAGGAAGAGGTAACCAAGGTCTTGAGTCACGTTCAAATCCGCCGCGACGACGAAGCGGATGCGATTGAACGCCAACGAGAAGCAGAGAGAGCCAGGGAACGAATGCAGTTTCAACATGCCTCCGCCAGCGCTCTGGAGCTGGAGAAGGCGGCTGAAAATGCATCGAGTGGCATCAGCGAATCACGGGATGAGAACAAAACTCCTTTTGTCCGTGAGCTTCCCAAGGTCGGGCGCAATGAACCCTGCCCATGTGGGTCCGGTAAAAAATTCAAACAATGTCATGGCCGCTTGAGTTGATTGAATATGGCAACGGGATCAGGAATATTATCTCCACTGCAATCAGTAAAAGGTGTCAGGCTTGCGTCAATTCAGGCGGGCATACGCTATCAGAACAGGCTTGACCTGGTAATTTTTGAGTTGGCATCCACCGCCACTACGGCCGCAGTATTTACCAAAAATGCTTTTTGTGCGGCGCCGGTGCAAATTGCAAGGCAACATCTGAAACAGGGAGAGCCACGCTATCTTTTGATCAATACGGGAAACGCCAATGCCGGTACCGGAGACCTGGGCAGGCAGGACGCTTTGGCGTGTTGCCAGGCACTGGCAGAAGCTGCAGCAGTATCGACAAATCAGGTTTTGCCGTTTTCAACCGGGGTAATAGGTCAAAGATTGCCTGCTGACAAGATTATCAAAGCATTACCCAAAGCCCTGTCGGAGCTGGATTCCGGTGATTGGCTCGGTGCTGCAAAGGGCATCATGACAACCGACACCCGTCCCAAGGCAGTTTCCAGAATCCTGCAGCTTGCCGATCGCGAGATTACCATCACCGGTATTGCCAAGGGGGCTGGTATGATAAAGCCCGACATGGCTACTCTGCTCAGCTTCATATTTACTGATGCCAGCATAGCGTCGCCACTTTTGCATCAATTGCTGTCACAGGCTGTGAGCCGGTCTTTCAACCGGATCACGGTGGATGGAGATACCTCCACCAATGACAGCTGTGTTCTGGTAGCTACTGGCGCGAGCGGAACGGAAATTACACCGGCTGACAAACAATCCCTGCAGGATTTTATTGCAGCGCTGCATGAAGTATTTCACATCCTCGCGACAGAAATTATCCGCGATGCTGAGGGTGCCGAAAAATTTGTGACGGTGAAGGTGATTAATGGTGGCAATGAGCAGGAGTGTCTGGCGGTAGCCTACGCTGTCGCCGAGTCACCACTGGTAAAAACAGCGCTGTCTGCATCGGACCCAAATTGGGGGCGAATTCTTGCCGCGATCGGGCGTGCGGGGTTGGTAAATCTCGACATTGAGCTTATCGATATCAGCCTCGGCAAGATTCCGCTGGTGGCAAAAGGCATGGTCGCGAAAGACTACTCAGAAGCAAAAGGACAGGCTGAAGTGAACCAGGAAGATATCGCCATTACCATTGACCTGAAGCGCGGCACTGTCAGCGAGACAGTCTGGACTTCAGATTTGTCGCATGAGTATGTTCGTATCAACGCCGAGTACCGAACCTGATCGGGATCCGAAAATGAAAACTGCTATGCCAGTACATGTGGCAGTTGGTGTCATCGTCGATGATCGAAACAGGGTCCTGACTTCATTGCGTTCGAGTCAATTACATCAGGGAGGACTTTGGGAATTTCCCGGCGGGAAGCTGGAGGCGAATGAAAATGTCATCGACGCCTTGCAACGAGAATTGGCTGAGGAGCTTGGCATCACGATTGATCCGGCTGCCTGCTTTCCTTTGAAAAAAGTGATCCACCACTATTCTGACAAATCAGTATTGCTTGATATCTGGCAGGTCAATGCATTTACCGGCGAACCACACGGCCAGGAAGGTCAGCCGGTCGTCTGGCAAGCGATTGAAAGACTGGATCAGGACAGATTTCCCGCTGCGGATCTGGCAATTATTCAAGTCTTGAAACTGCCGCGATGTATTGCTGTAAGCGGTGACTTTTCCTCCATGGAACAGTTGCGTGCTGGAATTCAAAATCTTGCAGCAAAAAAAATTCAGCTGGTCCAGTTGCGCAAACCTGACACCACGGAAAATGAGTTTCTGTCCTTTGCCAGACATGCGGCAGAACTATGTCACGGACTGAATATGCGGCTTCAGATCAATGCGCATCCCGCGTTGGCAGGGAAAATTCCAGGTGTTGGCCTGCATGTCAATTCAGCCACCCTGTTATCCCTTGACCGCAGGCCTACAGGGCTCGAGGAACTTTTCAGTGCCTCCTGCCACAATCTTGACGAACTTCACCATGCCGAGTCTGTGGAGGTTGATTTCGCATTTCTGTCACCGGTCAAGCCGAGTGCCAGCCACCCGCTAGCCATACCAATGGGCTGGTCAGGCTTCCGCAGTGCAGCGGCACAGGTCAGTATTCCGGTTTATGCGCTAGGTGGGGTGGCTGAGACCGATTTGACTACCGCACGGCGCCAGGGAGCCCACGGAATCGCTGCTATTTCTGCCTTCTGGGACATTCAGGAATTGTGCAAAACAGGAGATAACTTGCTGATTTAGATGACGTAAACTCATCCAAATCAACTGACTCTCAAGGTAAAGAAATCGGCCGTTGGGCAGATACAGGCTAGTGGGCATCGAATGGTTTTCGAGTCTACTATATAGACAGGGCAGTTTGTGATCCAGTTCACCTGGATCAAATCTAACTGTATGAAAGT
>JBBDXV010000221.1:0-4560 GCA_040902165.1 Pseudohongiellaceae bacterium | reverse complement strand
GTCTGCAACATGAAGTGGATCATCTCAACGGCAAATTGTTTGTTGATTATCTGAGCGCACTGAAACGCAATCGCATTCGCAGCAAGCTCGAAAAAGACCACAAGCAGTCTGCCTGAATCTGATGCCTTCATTGCGAATAGCGTTTGCCGGTACGCCGGCCTTTGCCGCAACTCATTTGCAAACATTGTTAACCTCCGCGCACCAGGTGATTGCTGTCTATACTCAACCTGATCGCCCAGCCGGCAGAGGCAAGCAGCTGCACGCGAGCCCTGTCAAGGCACTCGCAACACAGTATGATACTCCTGTTCTTCAACCACTGTCGCTCAAAGATCCCATAGAACAGTCGCGCTTAAATAACCTGCAGCCTGATGTGATGATAGTTGTAGCCTACGGATTATTGCTTCCGCCCGCTATCCTCTCTGTTCCCAGATATGGCTGTCTCAATGTGCATGCTTCATTGTTACCGCGCTGGCGTGGTGCTGCTCCGATAGAAAGAGCCATTCTGGCCGGAGATGCCGAAACCGGCATAACAATCATGCAGATGGATGCTGGACTTGACACCGGGGCAATGTTGCATAAAACCTCGGTAAAAATAGCCGCAAGAGACAATCGGCAGATGCTTGAGGAAAAACTGGCCCAGGTAGGAACGAAAAGCCTGATTTATGTTCTGGACAATCTCGAGTCGCTTCGGTCTCGCGCACAGCCGCAGGATAACGCCAAGGCTACTTATGCTGCCAAGCTGGTCAAAGAGGAGGCGAAAATTGATTGGCGCCAAACCGCCGAGAACATAGATCGACAGATACGAGCAGGGTTTGGTCGATTACCGGCGTATACCACAGTGGAAGACTTACGAATCCAGATTTTGCAAGCAACGCCAGATCAAAAGCAAACAGGCGGAACGCCTGGAACAATCATCAGTACTGTAAATGGCGCGTTGCAAATTGCTTGTGGGAAAGGATCTCTTGCAGTGACGCAAGTACAATTGGCAGGCAAGAATCCTGTCTCCGTTTCGGCTCTGTTGAATTCCCCCAGAGAGGAGTTTTTACCCGGCCGTATTTTCTGCAGCACCGATGTATCGCAGGAATGAAACACACCAACGCCAGAGCCACTGCCGCATTGATATTGAGCAAATTGCGTTCCGGTCAAGGCTCACTTTCGACACATTTTGATGCATTGCCATCGAACGATAATGAAGGGCTGGTCCGTGAGCTTTGCTTTGGCTGTTGCCGGTTTTATCAGGAGCTGGATTTTCTAATCGGTCGGCTGCTCGGCAAGCCGTTGCGCAACAAGGATGCAGATATCGCCTGCCTGATGTTCGCCGGGATCTACCAGATTCGCCATTTGCGGATTCCCGATCACGCCGCGGTCAACGAAACCGTCGCCGCCACGGGAACCCTGGGTAAACCCTGGGCGGCACCACTGGTAAACGCGGTACTACGCAACTATATAAAGAAGCAGGGAGAATTGGATGCTGCGATAGCGAGCGCAGCGGATTTCATTCGCTATTCCCATCCCGATTGGTTGCTGGCTGCGATCAAACAGGACTGGCCAGACGGTTGGGAACAGATTCTGCTAGCCAATAACTGTCGTCCTCCGATGACACTGCGGGTAAATTTGGCCCGAATGTCTCGCGATTCTTATCTGGAGTCTCTGCAGAGTACACATATTGAAGCATTCCCTGGATCTCTCTCAAATGCGTCGGTCTACCTAGTAAAACCTTGTGCGGTTCAGGATTTGCCTGGATTTCTTGCTGGTCTGGTAAGTGTGCAGGACGAAGCCTCGCAGCTCGTGCCAGGACTGATGAATCTGAAATCAGGATTAAGAGTGCTGGATGCCTGTGCTGCCCCAGGCGGTAAAACCGCACATATTCTGGAGAGTGAGCAGTCACTGACTAAGATGCTGGCAGTAGATGCCAGCGCGAACCGGCTGATCGGTGTAACTGAAAATCTATCGCGCCTTGGCCTTTCGGCTGATGTTCGCTGTGGGGATGCCGCGAAGCCGGAAAAATGGTGGGATGGCATTCAGTTCGACCGCATTCTTCTCGATGCGCCCTGTTCGGCTACCGGAGTGATAAGACGCCACCCGGATATCAAGTTATTACGCCACCCAGGTGACCTGGAGAACCTGGCGCAGCGCCAGTTCCAGCTGCTTGTTGCGTTGTGGCCCTGCCTCGTCCCGGGTGGCGAGCTGCTTTACACCACCTGTTCGGTTCTAAGACAGGAAAACGAGGCCGTTATCAAGGCTTTTTTACAGCAACAGACAGATGCTAAATATGCAGCCATTGCAGCCGATTGGGGAGTAAAATGCACCTTCGGTCGGCAACTCTTACCTGACCGAGAAGGCAGCGACGGTTTTTACTTTTGCCGTGTCACCAAGAATTAGATCGACCCCGTTGCGCCGCAGCAGGATCCATTAATGAAAATCATCATCCTCGGTGCCAACCAGGTTGGCAGCACACTGGCAGAAACGCTGGCCAGTGAAGCCAACGATATTACCGTTGTCGACCCCGATGTCGACAAACTGCGAGAACTGAAAGACCGGATCGATATCGGCACCACCGCTGGAATACCTTCCCACCCTGATGTGCTGGAGCGCGCTGGCGGTGAAGACGCGGACATGATTATTGCCGTGACCGAAAGCGATGAGATCAATATGGTTGCCTGCCGGGTTGCCTTTTCCCTGTTCCACACGCCGAAAAAGATATGCCGGCTGCGCTCTACTTCCTATCTTGTCAGCGACAAACTTTTCGGTAAGCACGGAATAGCAGTTGATGTGGTCATCAGCCCCGAACACATCGTTTCAAATTATATTGCCAGGCTGATTGACCTCCCCGGGTCATTACAGGTTCTTGATTTCGCCGGCGGCAAAGTTCAGCTGGTAGCTGTAAAAGCACATTACGGTGGCCCTCTGGTAGGGCAGGAGATTCGGCTGTTGCGACAGCATATGCCGTCCATTGAAACCAGAGTCGCCGCTATTTTTCGCCGGGATCGCCCGATCATTCCGGAAGGTTCTACGGTGATCGAAGCCGATGACGAGGTATTCTTCATTGCAGCTCACAATAGCATTCGTTCTGTTATGAGCGAGCTTCGCAGAATGGACAGACCCTACAAACGGGTAATGATTGCCGGTGGCGGCAATATCGGAATGCGGCTGGCCGAAAATATAGAAAAGCGTTATCAGGTAAAAATCATAGAGCGCAACCAGCGCCGCTGTACTTTCCTTTCAGAGAACCTGAGCAAGGCTATAGTGCTTAATGGTGAGTGCTCTCATCAGGAATTGCTGATAGAAGAGAATATTGAAGACACTGATGTTTTCCTTGCCCTGACCAACGATGATGAAGCCAATATCATGAGCTCCATGTTAGCCAAGCGTCTTGGTGCGAGAAAAGTTATGACGCTTATCAATAATCCTGCATACGTAGATCTGGTACAGGGCGGCGAGATAGACATAGCGATTTCGCCACAACAGGCCACCATTGGAAGTTTGTTGGCTCATGTACGGCGAGGTGACGTGGTAGCGGTACATTCGCTACGGCGTGGTGCGGCAGAAGCAATGGAGGCGATTGCCCATGGTGACTCCCACTCATCCAAAGTTGTTGGTCGTGCAATCGCCGAAATCGAGTTGCCGGAAGGAACCACAATCGGCGCCATCGTTAGAAACGAAGAGGTGTTGATTGCCCACGACAACGTCGTGGTTGAAGCGAACGACCACGTGATCCTGTTCCTCGTAGATAAAAAGCGAATTCCGGAAGTAGAGCGCCTGTTCCAGGTTGGCTTCAGCTTCTTCTAACCGGCCAATGCATCTTTCAACTATTGTAAAAGTTCTTGGCATTTTATTGATGCTGTTCAGCTGCCTCAGTAATTTGCCACCCATGCTTGTCTCACTGATTTACAGGGACCAGACTGTTTCTGCTTTCGGTTTTGCATTTGCAATCACGTTTGGCCTGGGTTTGGTACTGCTGCTGTTAACAGCACGCTCAGCGAATGAACTGCGGACTCGTGACGGATTCCTGATAGTCACACTTTTCTGGACGGTGTTGGGCACAGTCGGATGCCTGCCGTTTATGTTTTCGCCGTCTTTGAATCTTTCCTTCAGTGATGCCGTGTTTGAATCCGTGTCCGGACTCACTACTACCGGTGCAACCATACTTTCCGGTATCGACGATCTGCCGAAATCCATATTGTTTTATCGGCAATTGTTGCAATGGCTGGGAGGAATGGGAATTGTTGTCCTCGCAGTAGCTGTGCTACCGATGCTTGGTATTGGTGGAATGCAGTTGTATCGCGCGGAATTCCCGGGTCCGGTGAAAGACAATAAGCTGGTGCCTCGTCTGGCGGAAACCGCCAAGGCCCTTTGGTATATTTACGTGACTCTGACGATTGGCTGTGCCCTGGCTTACTGGATTGCCGGCATGAGCGGTTTTGACGCCATCGGCCACAGCTTTGCTACTATTGCCATTGGTGGATTTTCCACGCATGACCAGAGTATTGGTTACTTCAACAACCCGGCCATAGAAGTTATTGCGATGGTATTCATGGTCATCGCAGGAGCTAATTTTGC
>JBBDXV010000220.1:0-4611 GCA_040902165.1 Pseudohongiellaceae bacterium | reverse complement strand
TGCTGATCACCGACATAACTGACCGCCTGCAGCGGCACATAGACCACGTCTTCCAGCGTATCCACCAGAATCTCCACCTCGGCGCTCATGCCGGGGCGCAGCCATTCATAAGTACCCTCGATCTTCACCACGGTGGGGTAAACCTTGAGATCAGGATTCATGAAAGAGCTGGCGGAATCCGCCACCACGGCCACCCGGGTGACCGCACCGGTCAGTCGCTCATTGGGGAAGGCATCAATCTTGATTCGGGCTGTCTGACCGGCGCCCAGACGCTTTACTGAAGACTCGTGGATATTTACCTTCACCGCCATCTCGCGCAGGTCCGGAATCGTCAGGATCGGCTGACGCTCGATGACAGTCGCGCCTTCCTGAATCGCTTCCTGATTACCACCGCCGCGGTAACGCATCGGGTTCTGATCCGAGCCGCCATAAACCACCAGGCCTGGCCGGGTCGCGCGAATGGTGGCGAGGTCGATCTGCTCGTTGATATCTGCCAGTTTTTCCACTTCCAGGTTGTATTTCTTTTCGGCAGATTTGAGTCTGGCTTCTTCCTGCGCTTCTTCCGCAATGTTTTCCTTCAAGGTGCGCTGCAGGGCCATGACTGCGTTCTCGTAGTCCGCCAACAGCTTTTCAGCATCTTTCAGAAACGTATATTGCTTGTAGAGTTTCAACGCAGTCTGGGTCTCCTCCTGCCGGTTTACCGCTTTGTTTACCTTTAGTTCTTCCGCCTCCAGTTCAGTCGGCGTAATGAAACCGCGGTCTTCAAGACGACGCTGGCCCTCGACGCGATCGCGGGCTATCAGAAACTCTTCCTCAGACTCCTGAACGTCATCCTGCAAAGATCGCAAACGCTGCTTCGCCTCACCGTCTTCCAGAGCTTCGAGATCGGTGTAACGCCTGAAATCAATGCGGCTGCGTATGCGCATATATTCGTCATCCATCAGCGATTGAACCAGCACCGGTACAGTGGACTCCGGCACCAGCGGTTCAAGTTCCAACACTACCGGCTCTTCACTGGGGGTACCGATCTCAACCGGCACCACTGGAATTTGTGTGCCGCCCTGACGGCCATTCCCGAACCCGCCTCCACCCTGGGGTCTCTGTCCAAATCTCTGCAACATCTCTGCGGGAATCTCGCCATTGTTTTCCGCCATCAACTGGCGCATGCGCTCCTGTAATTGCGGCGGCATGGAATCGATATCTGCTGGATCAAAAGCAGGAATGCCCCCGGTGGCGGGAACCACTGTACTGGTACCGACCCTTGAATCGGCAATCTGCTCCAGCAGGCGCGAATCGGTCTGCTGTTCTATGGCACTGACAGCAGCGAGGTCAGCCGCTTCTGCCCGCGCCAGACGTGCTTCGATTCCCAGGTCATCAAGAATTTGACCAACCAGATTGGCACCGAGAAATTTTTCAAAATCAAGGCGCGCGAATTTCATCGACTGCCTTGCATCATTGAGGTCGGTGATATTCTTGTTCAGTTGTATTTCGTACTGGGCCTTGCGTTCTATATAGGACGCCTCAGCCGTTTCCACGCTGATTTCCTGATTAAGCTGTTGTTCAATTAACGAGGAGGTATCCAGTTCTACAAGTACCTTTCCCGCTGTTACATCCTCCGGTGTCACCCGGTAGCCTTCTTCGACAATACTGAGAATCTTGGTCCCATCCCGGCCACGGACGCCGGACCGCACTTCCTGGGACTGCAGGGCCTCCAGCGCGCCGCCTTCCAGAACGGTAATATCCAGATTGCCGCGACGTGCAGTAAAGGTAACCGCGCCGGTATTGTCATTGCCGCCACCGCCGATGACCACGGCACTGACAAGCACCGCCACGGCAGCAGCGCTGATGGCATAGCGAGTGCGTTTATCCGCAGCCATAAATCGATCGCGCAACAGCTGCAGTTTTTCCTTGACTGCGGGCGGCACGTAGCCAAGCGCTCGTGTCAGTATGGATTTTACTTCAAGGCTCATTCGTGCCTTCCTCCCATTGTCCGTTGTCATCGACGTATAGCAGTCCTACGTCTCGCCAGAATTCCAGTTTCGCGATATTGTGTTCCACGATGGAACTGATCAAATCGGTACGCGCAGCAGTCAGGTCATTTTGTGAGTCTACCGTATCCTGAATATCCCCCAGACCCAGCTCAGCGCGCAGTTCTGCTTCTTCGACCCGGCGCTCATTGATTTGCACGCTGGTCAGATTGATATCATAACTTTTACGTGCCTCTTCCATTCGACGCAACGTATCCACCACCTGCAAAGACACATCATCAACCGCCAATTCATAACCGCGCGTGGCGGCTTCATAATCTATTAATGCGCGCCGATAGGCATTGCGTTCGTTCTTGATGTCCAGTGGCAGATCCAGATCCAGCCCGGCAGTATAGACCGCGTTCTCAAAATCCAGCTCTCCCAGGTTGCCGCTGGCAGCATCCGGCACCGCGACATTGATACCAAGATCCAGCGCCGGCTTCAGCGCATTGGCAGCCACCCTGATGCGCCGGGAACTGTCCTGTACCCGGTCAAGTTCGGTATACAGGTCAAGCCTGGTTCGAAGTGCCAGTGCTATTGCCTGATCCGCATCCAGATCCAGCTCGCCCGACAGTCCGGTTTCCATTACCAGGGTCATCTCGCGATCGTCGAGGACAATATTATCATCGGCATTAAGACCGATTAATATCTTGAAATTGTCCAGCGCCCGTTTGTACCGCGTTATCGAGGCAGTCCAGCGCAAATCCTGCTGCAGTGCGGATTGTTCGAGCCGCCCGACCTGCAATAGCGTCCGCAGACCTTCGGCTTGAAAAGCCTGCTCGCGTTCCAGGCTCAGATTAACCGCCTGCAAACCGGAAAAATTGTTACGGGCAGTCTCGCGACTCAGCAGTACCGAGTAATACTGGGAAGCAATTCGCACCGCAAATTCCTTGCGAAAACGGGTGAAGTCCCGCAACTGGTAGAGCAGATCCCTTTCCGCCTGCATCAGTGCTTCAGCCTCGATCTCGGTACCGAAATCCCGCAGCAATGGTTGGGTCAGCGAGGCAAACAATGCACTGCCAGTGGTTTCCCTAATATCACCTGTGAGGAATCGGGTAAAATTGTTGGTCAGGGTCAATGCCAGCACGCCGCCGCCTTTGAGCAACCAGCGAGAGCCCAGACTGGTAGAAGCATCGACAGTCTCGCTGGTGTTGATGCGCTGCATTCCGGTGAGGGCCTGCATGTCGGCAACGAACTGGTCTTCCGCATCCCATTCATAATCGCCCGAAGCTGATGCGGAAAAAGTCGGCGTGTAGCGATAACGATCAAAGGTCAGGGAAAGCGCTTCCAGATACAGCCTCTCCTTTTGAGTCTGATATTCCTTGCTGTAACGGAAGGCCAGATCCAGCGCATCATTGAGCGTGATGATGCTGGCACCCACTTCACCTTCAGCCTCCAGGTCAAGGAAATCAAAAACATCACTGTTGACCTGGTAAGCAGCGAGATCAGCACCGGTGGCAACCCGCTCAATATTCACCTGGCCGGACATGCCCGGTACCTGGTCAACCTTGCCTTCTATGGCTGCATAGGATTCCTGGTCGGCGTCCTCACGGTAATAACTACCGGTACAGGCAGGCAGAACGAATGGCAAAACCACAAGCAGTCCGGGCAGTAAGCGCTTCATCATGTCTCTGGCCTAACCAGCACGAATTTCAGATTGCGACGATTGTACGCGACCTGATCTGGTCCGGCGCATTTATTCGATCAAACTCCTGCTATTTGCGGGGGATAACATGCTGATTTAACTATTATTTCGACAAGGTCTGTAACAATTGACGACTGGATTGACTGATGACCCTGAAGGCATTCCGAGAACAAATCAACCTTTGCCTGTATAAAGCCCGAGGCTGGTGGTGTTTAATTGCCGGTAAAAATTGCCGACTGGACTGAAAGCGTGTCCTTTAAAAGACTACGAGAGACCGACCATGAATATGCAACCTCTTTCTCTGCCAGTGTTCCTGACCCTTGTCACCTGTGCCGGTTTGGCAGCTGCCGAACCGGTGATCCTGGATACTCCGCAGGGCAGCCTGATTGGTGAACTGGATCGCGCCAACGGCGAGGTAAAGAGTTTCAAGGGTATCCCGTTTGCGGCAGCGCCCACCGGAGAACGCCGCTGGCAAGCACCGACACCGGCAGCATCATGGACCGGCGAGCGTATGGCCGACAGTTTCGGTGCCGACTGTATGCAGTCTCCCTATGCCACTGATTCATTTTTTTACCGACCTGCGCGTCATACCAGCGAGGATTGCCTGTTTCTCAATGTCTGGTCGACCGCCGAAGCCGGTGAGTCGCAACCGGTCATGGTATGGATTCACGGCGGCGCCCTGACCCGGGGTAGTGGCGCTATTTCCACCTATGACGGCAGCAATCTGAGCAAAAAAGACGTGGTGGTAGTCACGATCAATTACCGGTTGGGTGTTTTCGGCTATTTCGCCCATCCCCAGTTAATTGCCGAGTCAGCTGAAAACTCCGCTGGCAATTACGCCATTCTCGACCAGATTCAGGCCCTGAAATGGGTACAGGAGAACATCGGCAGTTTTGGCGGTGATCCGGGCAATGTCACCGTGTTCGGTGAATCCGCCGG
>JBBDXV010000219.1:0-4617 GCA_040902165.1 Pseudohongiellaceae bacterium | reverse complement strand
GGAGGTAAGTTTCGCAGCCCCGGAAGCACTGCGATCGCTGGCTGACGGAGTATTTTATTTTGGCCTGCGCAGTATGCATCTGAGCATGGTGCGACGCTCAGCGATGGATATCAGTCTGCGTGGCCAGGTAGAACTCGCCGAAGTATCCGGTTCGGAAACTTTTATCCATATACGCAATGCGCAGATCGACTGGATTGTCCAGCAGGAAGGTGTGCATCAGTATGCACTGGGGCAGCAGGTGGAATTTTATTTCAATCCCGCACAGCTGTATGCCTTCAGGGCGGATGGCAGTCTGCAACATTCACCCTTGCGACTGGCAGCCTGAAGGCTCTATGGCTGAAATTCGCTTACAGCAACTCGCGCACAGCTATCATAACAATCCTGATAGTGAGAGCGATTATGCCCTGAAGACCTGTGACTATCTTTGGGAGGACGGCGGCGCCTATGCCTTGCTCGGCCCCTCTGGCTGTGGCAAGACAACCTTGCTGAAAATCATTTCCGGGTTATTGCAGCCGAGTCAGGGCAAGGTGCTGTTTGATGGCGTCGATGTCACCGCGCAATCGCCACGGCAACGCAATATCGCCCAGGTGTTTCAGTTCCCGGTTATTTATGACGCCATGTCGGTGTATGACAATCTCGCTTTTCCGCTGCGCAATCGCAAGCTCGCGGCAGCTGCTATCGACAGACGCGTGCAGGAAGTGGCTGAGATGCTGGATTTGCAGGCCAACCTAAAGCAGCGCGCCCGAGGACTGTCAGCGGATCTCAAGCAGATGATTTCTCTGGGGCGTGGTCTGGTGCGCGAGGATGTCTCGGCGATTCTGTTTGACGAACCGCTGACGGTGATTGATCCACATCTGAAATTTACTCTGCGACGTAAACTCAAACAGGTGCATGAGCGCTACCGGCACACCTTGATCTATGTGACTCACGATCAGGGTGAGGCCTTGACTTTCGCCGACCAGGTGGCGGTGATGTCAGAAGGCACTATTTTACAGGTCGGTACGCCCCAGCAATTGTTTGAAAAACCCGTGCATCGTTTTCTCGGACATTTTATTGGCAGCCCTGGCATGAATTTTCTCGATTGCCAGGTACGGCAGGATGAGGTGGTGATTGACGGGCACTTGATGGACGGACACCCACTGCGTCTTGCCGATGGCATTGCCCGCAGGGCTGGTGCATTGACCGGCAGGCTGGAGCTCGGTGTGCGTCCCGAATTTGTAAGACTGTGTGCGTCTGCAGAGACAAATACCGTGCCGGTCAGCGTGCAGGAGGTGCAGGACCTCGGCAATTATCAGCTCGTCAATGTGCAATGTGGCAAGCACATGCTAAAAGTCAAAGTTGTCGAAGCGCAGGATGTGCAGATCGGTGCAGCCTGGCTGCAGTTTCCTGCGGACATGACCCGGCTCTATAACAATGGCCATCTGGTGGAATAAACAAGGGTATGAATAAAATACAGAACAACAAAGCCTGGTTTCTGGTGTTGCCGGTATTATTGCTGGTGGCTTTCAGCGCCATCATTCCCCTGATGACCGTGGTGAATTATTCGGTGCAGGATATTTTTGGTCCCGAGAACCGCCTCTGGGTCGGCAGTGAATGGTTCAAGGAAATTCTTGCTGATGAAAGGCTACATGGCGCCTTCGGGCGGCAGTTATTGTTTTCTGCCCTGATACTTTTGATTGAGGTGCCGCTGGGTATCGCCATTGCCCTGTGTATGCCGGTGAAAGGCCGTTGGGTTTCAGTGTGTCTGATACTTCTGGCCCTGCCTTTGCTGGTGCCATTCAATGTAGTGGGTACGATCTGGCAATTATTCAGCCGGGTGGATATCGGGCTGGGCGGGCGAATCATCGATGCACTGGGCTTTGACTACAATTACACAGCGTCCAGTTTCGACGCCTGGATTACCGTACTGGTGATGGATGTCTGGCACTGGACTTCCTTGCTGGTGCTGCTCTGTTATGCCGGCCTGCTCGCGATTCCCGAAGCCTACTATCAGGCGGCGAGTATTGACGGCGCCTCGCGCTGGTCGGTGTTCCGGCATATTCAATTGCCCAGGCTTGCGAATGTGCTGGTGATTGGCGTGCTGCTGCGATTCATGGACAGCTTTATGATTTATGCCGAGCCCTTTGTGCTCACTGGAGGCGGGCCAGGCAATGCCACGACTTTTTTAAGCCAATATCTGACGACCATGGCAGTGGGCCAGTTTGATCTTGGCCCGGCGGCGGCTTTCTCGTTGATTTATTTCCTCGTCATTCTGTTGTCCTGCTGGTTGTTCTATACCGCAGTTGATCACGGTTCGAGGTAGTCACTCCATGCGGTCACCAACATTTCATCTGCGTTATCTGGCACTGGTCCTGTACATAGGCTTGTTGTTATTGCCGCTTTACTGGCTGCTGGCCATGTCCTTCAAGACCAATCAGGAAATTCTTTCCACGTTCAGTCTATGGCCAGTTGATTTTACCCTCGATAACTATCGCACCATTTTTACCGATGCAGCGTGGTATAGCGGTTATCTCAATTCGCTGCTTTATGTTGCCATGAACACCGCGATCTCGCTCACCGTCGCACTGCCTGCTGCCTATGCGTTTTCGCGTTATCGTTTTGTTGGCGACAAACACCTGTTCTTCTGGTTGCTCACCAACCGCATGGCGCCACCGGCGGTGTTTCTATTGCCTTTTGTGCAGCTGTATTCCAGTGTCGGTCTGTTTGATACGCATCTGGGTGTAGCACTCGCTCACTGCCTGTTTAATGTGCCGCTGTCGGTATGGATACTGGAAGGTTTTATGTCGGGTGTGCCTCGTGAGATCGACGAGACTGCCTATCTCGATGGTTATAGCTGGCCGCGTTTTTTTACCCACATTTTTATTCCGCTGATAAAAACCGGTATTGGCGTGACGGCGTTTTTTTGTTTTATGTTCAGTTGGGTTGAGTTGTTGCTGGCACGCACGCTCACCACAGTCAATGCCAAACCGATTGCGGCAGTGATGACGCGTACTGTAAGTGCTTCAGGAATTGACTGGGGAGTGTTGGCGGCGGCGGGGGTGTTGACGATTATTCCTGGAGCGCTGGTGATCTGGTTTGTGCGCAAGCATATTGCGCGGGGGTTTGCCCTGGGTAGAGTGTGAAGACTTTAATTCACTTTTTAACTGTGCATTGGCTGCAGGTCGCTCCGGAATTCACTCCGTGGCTAAAATTTATGAGGTTTCTACATTGTTGAACTGGATGGCCTGGACACCACTGACAGCGGTATTTTTTGCGGTGATTGCCGTGATCTTGCTGAGCATGACTGTGGCGGAAGTACGCTGGCCGAGTACCGAGCGCAAAGGGCTGTTGCTGATCAGTACTACTCGGGGTGACCGCTTGTTTATCGGGCTGCTCAGCAGTGCCTTTTTTCATCTGGCGGTACTGGGCCTCAGCGACTGGCCCTTGTATATTGCCACGGTCTTGTGTGTAATCTGGGTTCTGGTCTTGCTGCGCTGGGCCTGATGTGCCTTCTGAGTAACACCAAATTGCATAACAATTAATTGAGGATGCAGAAATGATTCTTCCAGGCAATGCCAATAAACCAAATTTCAGAGTTTCAGGTTCGCGAAGAATTCTGGCGGCAGCACTATTTCTTGCATCGCTGTCTCCTGCCATTGCCGACGAGGCTGCCGCGATACGCTGGATCGATTCCGAATTTAATCCTTCGACTCTGAGCCGCGAACAGCAGCTCGCCGAGATGCGCTGGTTTATCGAAGCGGCAAGGCCGATGCAGGGGATGAATATTTCTGTCGTGTCCGAAACCATCACTACTCACGAATACGAATCACGCACCCTGGCGCGTGCTTTCAGTGAAATTACTGGGATCAATGTGGTGCATGATTTGTTGCAGGAGGGGGATGTGGTGGAAAAGCTGCAAACCCAGATGCAGTCAGGGCAGAATATTTATGATGCCTATGTGAATGACTCTGATCTGATCGGTACGCATTTCCGTTACGGGGCGGTGATGCCTATTAGTGACATGATCGCGGGTGAAGCGGCGGCCTATACCTTGCCGACTCTGGATCTGGATGATTTTATTGGCATCAGTTTTACCACCGGTCCCGATGGCAAGCTCTATCAATTGCCTGACCAGCAATTTGCCAATCTTTACTGGTTTCGTGCTGACTGGTTCGAACGGCCGGAATTGCAGGCGCAGTTTCGTGCACGCTATGGCTATGAACTCGGCGTGCCGGTGAACTGGTCGGCTTATGAAGACATTGCCGACTTCTTCACCAATCAGGTAGGCACTATCGATGGTCAACGTGTCTACGGGCATATGGACTACGGCAAGAAGGATCCTTCTCTGGGCTGGCGTTTTACTGATGCCTGGCTCTCCATGGCTGGTGCTGGCGACAAGGGTTTCCCCAATGGCAAGCCGGTAGATGAATGGGGAATACGTGTGGAAGGGTGTAGTCCGGTCGGCTCCAGTGTCACCAGGGGAGGTGATACCAATGGGCCTGCTGCTGTTTATGCCCTGACCAAGTATATCGACTGGCTCAAGGCCTATGCGCCACCGGAAGCATCGGGCATGACCTTTTCCGAAGCCGGTCCGGTACCTGCACAGGGCCAGGTCGCACAGCAAATTTTCTGGTACAC
>JBBDXV010000218.1:2885-4633 GCA_040902165.1 Pseudohongiellaceae bacterium | reverse complement strand
TGCACATCGCCATAGAGTTCCAGTCCTTCAAAATCGGTACGCATGATGATATTAACCACGCCGGCTACGGCATCAGCGCCGTACAATGCAGAACCACCGTCAGTCAGAATTTCCACACGCTCGGTCATCACCAGCGGAATGGCATTCAGATCGATGAACTCACCACCGCCACGAGTCAAGGCAGCAGACGGCACCATGCGTTTGCCATTGATCAGGGTCAGGGTGGAGTTCTCACCCAGGTTGCGCAGATTGACCTGCGCCGTGCCGGCGGTAGCGGCCATTTCGCCCGAACCACCCTCAGTGAATGAACCGGAATTGACTTCGAGGTTCTTGATCACATCCCAGATCACCGCAGCACCTTGTGCCTCGATGCTGTTGCGGTCTACTACCTGCACCGGCGAAGGCGCATCCAGAGGTGCGCCACGAATAAAGGAGCCGGTAACAATGACTTCTTCTATATCAGTATCAGTTTGTTGTGCCTGTACATAACTGCTGGCGAGTGCCAAGCCGATACAGGTAACAAGAATTTTTCTGCGAGGAGCTTTGGAACATGTGGGCATACCATTCTCTCCGATTCAAAAGGTGTGTTGTTATTGCCCTCCCGGACATCGCGAAAAGACTGCTGAAACAGTTTTATCAGCAATTCAAGGCTCGCTTTTGTGGGTTTTTCAAGCAGCATTGCCGCGAGGGCAGGGGAACCTAGCACTGCCAATATAAGCTGTAAACAACAATCATTTTGGGTGTCGAAACAATAGGCAAGCTGTTAGAACGATCGCTCGATATGTAACAAAAGCAAGAGCAGGAAGAAGGGGCGATCTTTTCTCATGCTGGTCACGAATTTCTGGAGAACAACGTTACTAACCGTAACCATGATGGTGGGCAAATCGGTTTACTTGGTGAGTGATCGCTAAAATAATCGACCTGTCACCCTAAGCTGAATGAGGTTTCAGCAATCCAGACAGGATTAATTTCGTTCTATCCCGTTTGATTAGTTCGTGACAAATTGTTTCAGCGACGACTTCAGGCGAAGTCGTCGCTGATCTGAGAGAAAGAGGAATTTATTTTTATTCCACAGGCAGGAAGTTTCAGGGCCTTGCCAGCAGCCACCATTTCATCGTGGAGGTAACCAGTTCGGCGGCATCCTGCTGAACGAAATGCGATGCTTCCGGCGCGGTAACAATCGTGGTATCTGCATCTATCCAGTCCCAGGTATTGTTCAGACCGTTAGAGTGCAATGCAGTGTCCATCAATCCGTGAAAAATCAGGACTGGCATGGTCAGTTGCGGTGGTGCGGGTGGCGGTGCAGCAACAGGTGCTGCACCGGCGCGTGGATAATTCTGTTTGTAATAGGCCAGCATACCCGCAAAGCTGGAGCGCTCAAATGCTTCTATATAATGCACACGTGCCGCCGGGTCGGTAACCCAGCCGGCCAGGTTCTGCGGTGTCATCGGCATTCCAAAAAAGATATCTGTATCAGTATGGGAGCCAGCAATAAACCGCTGTGCATAACCGCTGTTCTGTTGTTGCTCAGGATTGCTGGCCAGTTCGCGTCCCATGCCATTGGGATGCGGCAGATTCAATATCACCAGCTTGTCAACCATCTGGGGCAAGGCAAACGCGAATTGCCAGGCTACTGCGCCGCCCCAGTCGTGTCCGACTATGACAGCCTTCTGTTGTCCCAGATGTCTGATTACCGCAGCCACATCGCCGATCAGGTATTGCATCGCGTAATTTTCCTCACCGACAGG
>JBBDXV010000218.1:0-2785 GCA_040902165.1 Pseudohongiellaceae bacterium | reverse complement strand
CTGGTTGGAATTTCATTGGTGCTTCCCCCTTTGATGGCAGCATACCGCTGGGCTCTGATTAGAGCAGAAAAACCCTGGAAATATCAATCTGAAGACACTACCGCATGTTGACCTGGACGATATTTTTACCGGCTGACACAGCTATAATGCCCGCCAGGTATCAACCACAGAGGAAATGATCATGCCTAATCCGGTTCTGCTGAAACGATTTGCCGCTGCCGCCGCGCTTGGCGGCGCCATGCTGTTTGCGGTGCCGGCAATTACCCAGGATTTGAACTCGCTGACCGTCTCGCAGCTGATGCAGGAAGTGATCGTACCGACTACAACTGCGCTGTGGGGAGCGTATGAGGTCCAGACTGATGCGCAGTGGCAGGAGCTTGAATCAGCCGCCCGGAGATTGATACAGGCAGGTGAATTGTTGCGAACCGGAGGTTCTGCTGCCACCGATCGGACGATCGCCACCAATGCGGATTGGCAGGAATTCTCCAATCAGATGCTGGCAGCCAGTCGCAGCGCGCTTGAGGCGATACGCGGTCGTAACGAAGAGGCCTTGTTCAAAGCAGGCAATGATGAGTTGTATCCGCCCTGTGAAAGCTGTCACGCCGTTTACATGCCACAGTAGTACTAGGAGCCTGTCGGACTTAGGATTGCCCTACTGCGGCGGCGGTCTTTTGGCCCATTTTTCCGCGCATTTTCGTTAAATAGGACTCGCTATTCGCCTCAAATGCGCGAAAAAATGGCCTCAAAATCCCACTCGCCTCGCTACGGGAACCTAAGTCCGACAGGCTCCTAGAGCGTAATGGCGGACGGCAGGCGCTGAAGAAACCAGAACATTGCTACACCACCCAATCCATAGCCGCTAAGACTGCGCAGCGGAATCCTGCTCAAAAGTGTTTCCCGGTTGCGAAACACGGCATATACCATCAACAGGAAGCCGACAAAGGCCAGCTGGCCCGCTTCAACACCGAGATTAAAAAACAACAAGGCAAAAGGAATGTCATTGCTGTGCAACCCCAGTTCGCCCAGCGCACCGGCAAAACCAAATCCGTGAAACAATCCAAAGACGAATGCCACGATCCACGGTTGCCGGTGTACAAGATGAAAACGTCCCTGTTCAGCCGTGATTATTTCCCGCGCCAGCAACACGATTGACAGGGCTATAACAGTTTCAATCGGGGCAGAAGCTGCTGGCAGATAGCCCAGAACCGCTGCGCCCAGTGTCAGACTGTGGGCAATGGTAAAGGCAGTAATGGTTTGCACCAGTTTCCAGAAACCACGCAGCAGTAGCAACAATCCCAGGACAAACAGCAGATGATCCAGACCGAGTAAAATATGTTCGAAACCTAGCAGCAGGTAACGACCGGCAAGCTCAATCCTGGATCCAGCTGCCGCATTGAGACCGGCCAGCGGTACTTCAATGGCAACACCGTTTCCGCGAAAAAATGCCGAGGATTCGCTACCGTCCTGCCACTGGACCAGCACCACGACACCCGAGAGGTTCCAGGGTAAAGACAGGCTGTCGTCATAATCAAGCGCCGGATCGCAGCGGAAACCGTAACTGGAGATACCGCTGTTCTCCGCTTCACAGCGTGCGGGTATTACTCCTTCAAGATTGCGCAGCGGCGGGACCTGCAGATCGACGATTGAGAGTCGATACCGGCCCGCAGTAGTTTCAGTGAGAAACAACCTCGCTACGCCGGTGACATCAATATCGTGTGCTGCCGCGCCGTGACTCAACAAGCCGGTCAACAGCAGCAGACTGACTGTGGCGCAGGAGTTCCGCGCTTTCCTGGTCAGGGATTTCATGCCGAGGGTCGATTGGTGATGGTGATCCGGTATTGCTGTCGCAGTTCTGCTATCGCCTCGGCCAGACGTTGCTCTTCGATGTCGGTAATCCAGTCCAGGCGAACCTGATCGATAATCTCATCCAGCGCCAGCTGGGTGGCGGCAAACCGCTCTGTGACACGCAACCAGTGCTGTCCCCGGTTGCTGACAAAGGGACCTGTCCATAGATCAACCGCTGCGCCAAAAACAGATTCGGCATACTCCACCGAGAAAATACTGGCCAGGTCCTGTTTTGCAACCCGCGGAAGGGTGCCGAGTGTGAACAGCAGGGGTGTGTCCAGCTCCGCCGCCGGCAAGCCTGATTGTAATTGCCGGACCAGCTCATCCGGTAAAGCATCCCGGTTGGCAAACACCAGTTCTTCAACCGTAATCCGGTCCGGAATCTGATAAAGAGCCAGATTGCGCTGATAGAAATGTTGCAATTCTTCGGCACTGGGTTGAATGACATTGCCGCTCAGAACATGACGCATTTTCTGCGCCAGGATGTCGTTGATGCGCGGGTCGTTTTCCAGTCCCAGTGCATAGGACTCGTAAACCAGAACATAGTCATCAATTACGGCGTCTTCAATGGCCTGTCGTTGCTGTGGATCCAGGGGCTGACCGGCATTGAGTTCACTGATCAGGATACGTGCTTCAATTTCCTGCCAGTCAATCTGCAATTCCGGTTGTAACTCTGGATTGGTAATCCGGAAACCGGCAAACAGCAATCCTGCCAGTAACAGGAAATGCACAGTCGGTTCCGCGGCAATTCTGCCGATGAGCGTTTTATCTGTATCAGAAGCAGACATGGGATTGGTGCCTGTCAGTTTTGCGTCATGGTAATGTCAGTGTGACGGGGTCGCAAGGTTGTTATATCAAAGCAGTGTTGCTATACAATGGCGGTCGCTATGCAAGAGTTTAAAATTCGGAGCTTAACCTTATGACGAATCGATGGGTCAGG
>JBBDXV010000217.1:0-4649 GCA_040902165.1 Pseudohongiellaceae bacterium | reverse complement strand
ACCAATATTCCCCTGCAGCGGGATCTGACCCGTGACGCAGAATTCCAGAAGG
The DNA here is from genome assembly GCA_040902165.1 of Pseudohongiellaceae bacterium. Lineage (GTDB taxonomy): Bacteria > Pseudomonadota > Gammaproteobacteria > Pseudomonadales > Pseudohongiellaceae > NORP240. The sequence goes on along the minus strand of JBBDXV010000217.1, from coordinate 4,597 downwards.
GCGCTGTCAACATCCATTATCTGGAACACAAGTTGTCGACTTGATGCCCTGGCAACAACTCAAGTTTCAACTGCCGGCCGAAGATGCACCGTCCATGGAACAAATGTTAATGGTTGCCGGCGCCCAATCGGTGACCTTCCTGGATGCCGAGGACCAACCTATATTCCAGACAGAGCCCGGTGCCACACCGCTGTGGGATCAGACACTCGTCTGTGCCCTGTTCGATATGGACATTGATCTGGACGACCTGCTGGCGCAATTGAATCGGCAGATTCCGGCGGCATCTCTGGCCTATTGCAGTCATGAAACCCTGGCTGACAAGGACTGGAAGACTGCCTGGATGGCTGATTTTCATCCCATGCAATTCGGCAGGCGCTTATGGATCTGTCCCAGCTGGACCCCACCACCCCGTCCTGATCAGGTCAATGTCATGCTCGACCCGGGCCTGGCCTTTGGCACCGGCACCCACCCTACTACTGCGTTGTGTCTGGAGTGGCTGGATCAGGCCGACGTGAAGGACAAGACCGTTATCGACTATGGTTGCGGATCCGGCGTCCTCGGCATCGCTGCTGCACTGCTTGGAGCCACCCGGGTGCTGGCAGTAGACAATGATCCCCAGGCAATCACCGCGACCAGGACCAACCGCGACCACAATCAGCTTAATGCTGACCGGCTGGCGGTCTATCTTCCTGATCAGTTACCTGCAATGAAAGCGGATTGCTTACTGGCCAATATACTGGCGGCGCCGCTCAGGCAGCTTGCCCCCCTGTTTGCGGATCTGCTGAAGCCTGCGGCGCCGGTCGTGTTATCCGGACTGATTCCGATGCAGACAGATGAGATTCTGCTGACCTACTGCCAATGGTTTGAAATGGACCCACCGGTCAGCAAGGACAACTGGGTCCGGATTTCCGGCCGCCGTCGCCGGGATTGACCGATCGGGCAGATTCGACGTTCCGATTCGGAATGTAATGAAATCTGACCTACAATACCCGCTACCTTTCATACGCAGCATCAATATGGCCCTGCACGTAACCCAGTGTCCCAGCTGTGATTCAAGCTTCAATACCAATGCCCGGCTGCTGCTTGCTGCCGAGGGACTGGTGCGATGTGGCGCCTGTCTGTCGGTTTTTGAAGCCGCCGAGAATTTCATTTTGCCGGACGAAATTCATGATGCCGCGGATTCGGAGCAGGAATCTGTATTTATCAGCGGTCGGGAAGACTTCCTCGATGTGGCGCGATTTATCCGCACTACTGCCGGCTTGAATGAAACACTGCCGCAGGACGATCCCGCGGATTCAACGCCGGTGGATTCAGAAGTAGTATTCAATGAAGCGGTTCAGGCCATCTTCACCGAAACCCCGGTCGGCGAGGACGATGTAGACTTTGTAATTCCCGAGCCGGTGTTCCAGGAACCGGCTGTGGCAGCAGTCAGCACTTTTACTCCGGCGCCGGAGATCGGTCGTGAGGAAGTAATTGAAGAAGAGAACAAAGAAGAGAGCAAGGAAGTATTGCGCGCCCGGCTTCGCTATGCAGGGCTGGAAGAGTCATCCGAGACCCTGCTGCCCTTGTCCGATCAGGATCTTGCTTCTATCCGTCACGTCCCTGATCCGCTGGAACTTGAGCACCGTACTCCGCAAAGTCACTGGCGACGCAATCTCGGCTACGGTCTGCTAAGCATGGTCCTGCTGCTGTCGCTGACCGGGCAATTCCTGTGGCAACGATTTGAATTGCTGTCGCTGCACCCGGATCTGCGCCCGGTTTACCAGCTCGCCTGTGACTTTCTGGGCTGCGGTCTTCCAGCGCAGGAAGATCTGCGTAATATGCATATCGAAAATCTGGTGGTCCGCAGCCATCCGCAAAACAGCAGTGCGCTGATTGTCAGCGCCGTGCTGCGTAATACCGCGGACTTCCAGCAACCGTTTCCGATCCTGCGATTGCAATTTCGCGATCAAACCATGCAGCCTGTCGCCGGCCGGGATTTTCAACCGGTCGAGTACCTGCCAACGACACTGCGCAGTATCACCAATATCCCTGTCAACGCGCCGGTACAGTTCACTCTCGAACTGGCGGACCCGGGTACCAATGCAGTGAATTACGAACTGACTTTCATCTCGCGACATTTATAGCGGAATTCAAATGATCCTGATCAAAACCACTTGCAAACGCAAAGTTTCCTCCATCAGTAAAATCGTACTGGTATTGTTGCTGGCCTGCATTCCACTGCAGCGCAGTTTCGCCAATACGATAGTTCGGGTCACCACCCCGCTGGGTGAGTACTTTCTCGAACTGTTTGATCAGGTGGCACCGGGGACCGTGTCCAATTTTCTCAGCTATGTCAATTCCGGCCGTTACAACGGCACGGTCATTCACCGTTCTGAACCAGGTTTTGTTATACAGGGTGGCTGGGTTACTTTTGACGAAGCGGCGAACAATTTTGTCATCATCGAAACCGGCCCCAATATCGTCAATGAATTCAATGTCTCGAATACCCGCGGCACAATCGCGATGGCCAAGGTCGACGGAAATCCCGACAGCGCCAACAGCCAGTGGTTTATCAATCTTGCCGACAATACATTTCTTGATTCCAGTAACGGCGGATTTACCGTATTTGGCAGGGTGCTGGACAATGGCATGGAAGTTGTCGACGGGATACAGGCATTGCAACGCTGGCTAATCGTCAACAGTCCATTCCCCACCATCAACTACGATGGAAACAGCTTGAGGAATTCCCATCTCGTTTCGGTCACGATGGCAGTTGCCGGTGATACGTCGGAACCGGCAAATTATTTCGATGAAGCCACCAGCAGTTTACACATCAAAGTCAACGCCGGACCCCTGGGGCTGGCATCCGCCACTTTCAGTCTGGTGACAATGCAACCGGCTACTGTTATCAAGCTGGACAGCACCGCCTTGCAAACCCTCGACGGTACGGTCGCAGGCATGGCCAGCTTTAATCCGGCAAACGGTATCCTGGTGCTTCCGGAACTGTTCATCAGTGGCGCAGTGGCGTTTCGCAATGTCACCTTTCGTCTCACAGACGAGGCACAACTGCTCTTTACCCTGGAGTCTTTTCAGTAAACACGCTGGTATTTTTACACTTTATTTGTCTTGCAGGGTTTCACAGCTGATCGCTGATCGTTATCATACTCGCCCTGTAAGGCTGCAATATTTCGATACTCACTTCAATGTTCAAGATCGGTACGCACACCATTACGAATCCACTGTTGCTCGCGCCCATGGCCGGAGTCAGTGACAAACCGTTTCGCGAAACCTGCGCAGCACAGGGCGCAGGATTGACAGTGGCGGAGATGCTGACTTCCAATCTGCAACTGTGGGACAGTGACAAAAACCGTCTGCGCCAGGCCAAACCCGGAATTAGCGGCCCGCAAATAGTACAGATTGCCGGTGCTGATCCGCAGATGATGGCACAGGCAGCGGTGGCGCATGTGGAATCAGGCGCAGATATCATTGACATCAATATGGGATGTCCGGCCAAGAAAGTATTGCAGAAGGCTGCCGGTTCAGCGCTTTTGAAGGACATCCAACAGGTAGAAAGCATCCTGCGCGCAGTCATCGACGCAGTTGACGTTCCGGTGACACTGAAGATTCGTACCGGTTGGTGCACCCAGTCTCGCAATGGAGTGCAGGTCGCAAGGCTGGCGGAACAACTTGGTATTGCCATGATCACGGTGCACGGGCGTACGCGACAATGCCGATTCCTCGGTAATGCCGAGTACGATACCATCGCCGCCATCAAACAGTCGGTCGCCATACCGGTGATTGCCAACGGCGACATTACCACGCCGGAAAAAGCAGCACAGGTCCGTGATTACACCGGCGCTGACGGCCTGATGATCGGCCGCGCCGCACAGGGCCGCCCCTGGTTGTTCCGGGAGATAAGCCATTTCCTGCGCCACCGGAAACGGGCGCCAGGCCCCGGGCTACGGGAAATCTCCGGAATAATTCTGACCCATGTCGATGGAATTCACCGGCTTTACGGCGACTTCCGGGGGGTTCTGTTCGCCCGCAAGCATGTCAACTGGTATTTGCGCCAGCTTGCCCTCGACAATCTGGTTTCGGCAGAAAATACTTCCAGGTTCTGGCAGAGTTTCAACCTTTGTGCCTGCACCAATGATCAAATTACAATGTTGAATGAATTCTTTGACCACCTCACAATCGATCTCACAATCGATACCAGGGTACTTGCAGCATGACCAAACGCGACGACGACATCACCTTCGGCTGGCCAGTGACAGACAACACCGGCACTTTCACTTACAGTCATCAGGACGGCTCGTTGCGCAGCGAGGTCCACAAAGCCCTGGTAAATTATCTTCAGCAACTTGAAGGCCAACCAATAACCAATTTGTACGAAATGGTGCTGACCGAGGTGGAAGCGCCACTGATGGCGGCGGTAATGAAACACACCGGCAACAATCAAAGCAAGGCCTCTACCATGCTGGGATTGAACCGTGGTACGCTGCGGAAAAAATTGAGACAACACGGATTGTTGTAAATTCCCTGACTGGCAGGGAATCAAGAATAAACAGTTGCACGATTGAACCGATAAACAGTTGCACGATTGAACCGATAAACA
>JBBDXV010000216.1:0-4668 GCA_040902165.1 Pseudohongiellaceae bacterium | reverse complement strand
TCGCCGCAAGCGTCATGAATTCATGACGGTAGAGCATCTGCTTTTGGCTTTGCTGGACAATGAGATTGCCTCAACTGTTCTGGTTGCCTGTGGTGCTGACATTGCCAGGTTGCGAGGTGAGCTGGTCGATTTCGTCGACACTACTACCCCATTGATTCCCGATGCTGAGCCGGCAAGAGAGACCCAGCCAACGCTCGGTTTTCAGAGAGTGCTGCAACGGGCAATTTTCCACGTACAGTCTTCGGGCAAACGGGAAGTAACCGGCGCCAATGTACTGGTGGCGATTTTCAGCGAGCAGGAAAGCCAGGCGGTCTATTTTTTGAAACAGCAGGGGATCGCCAGAATAGATGTAGTGAATTTCATCACCCATGGGATTTCCAAGGAAGTACCGGGGCATCCGCGCGGTAGTGAGCCAGGTCATGAACACCATGATGAAGAGAGTGCTGGCACGGAAAGTGCCAATAGCCCGCTGGAGGCATTTACCAGCAACCTGAACGCGCTGGCCGAGCAGGGCAAAATAGACCCGCTCATAGGTCGCGAGGCGGAGATTACCCGGGTTATTCAGGTTCTGAGCCGGCGACGCAAGAACAATCCGCTATTGGTGGGCGAATCCGGCGTCGGCAAAACTGCTGTCGCGGAAGGTCTTGCCAAGCTGATTGTCGAGGGCAATGTGCCGGAAATACTTTCCAAGGCAGTTATTTACTCTCTTGACCTGGGAACCTTGCTTGCAGGAACCAAGTATCGCGGTGACTTTGAGAAACGCTTCAAGGCGCTGTTGGCAGAGCTGAAAAAGAATGATCAGGCGATTCTGTTTATTGACGAGATCCATACGATTATTGGTGCCGGTGCCGCGTCAGGCGGTGTTATGGACGCGTCCAATTTGCTCAAACCAGTTCTGACTTCCGGTCATCTCCGTTGTTTTGGGTCCACCACATATCAAGAGTATCGCGGAATCTTTGAAAAGGACCGTGCACTTTCAAGGCGATTTCAGAAAATCGATGTCGATGAACCGGACGTTGATACCACCTTCAAAATATTGAAAGGCTTGAAATCCAGGTTCGAGGCGCATCATGACCTGCGTTACAGCAGCAAGGCATTGCGAGCAGCATCCGAGCTTGCCAGCCGGTATATTAATGACCGTTTCATGCCGGACAAGGCAATTGATGTAATGGATGAGGCTGGTGCCTACCAGCGTTTGCAACCTGCCACCAAACGGAAAAAAGTAGTCCAGGTTGCGGACGTGGAGCGCGTTGTTGCCTTAATGGCACGAATACCTCCGAAACATGTATCTACGTCGGACATTGATGCACTCAAACAACTGGAAACTAACCTGAAGATGGTTGTTTTTGGACAGGACAGTGCAATAGATGCATTGGCGTCCGCTATTAAATTATCTCGTGCCGGTTTGAATGAACCGGAGAAACCTATTGGCTCATATCTTTTTTCCGGTCCCACCGGAGTTGGTAAAACTGAAGTAAGCAGACAGTTGGCCAAAATTCTTGGAATAGAACTGCTGCGCTTTGATATGTCTGAATACATGGAACGTCATACCGTTTCTCGCCTGATAGGTGCGCCTCCAGGCTATGTCGGATTTGATCAGGGCGGTTTGCTAACTGAAGCCATCAGCAAAAACCCCCACTGTGTACTTTTGCTCGACGAAATAGAGAAAGCCCATCCCGACGTATTTAATCTCCTGTTACAGGTTATGGATCATGGAACTCTGACTGACAACAACGGGCGCAAAGCGGATTTCCGCAATGTAATTCTGATTATGACGACCAATGCCGGTGCGCAGGAAATGAGCCGGGCATCCATTGGTTTCACCCATCAGAACCACAGTATGGATGGTATGGAAGTGATAAAGCGGATGTTTTCGCCGGAATTCAGAAACCGACTGGATGCAATTATTCAATTTGGCATTCTGGCACCGGAGACTATCAGGACTGTTGTCGACAAGTTCGTGGTTAATCTTCAGGTACAGCTTGACGAAAAGAACGTGCAGATTCATGTCGATGACGAGGCTGTAAGCTGGTTTGTCGAACACGGATACAGCGAATCCATGGGTGCCAGGCCGATGGCGCGATTAATCCAGGAAAAAATCAAGAAGCCTCTGGCCGAGGAGATACTGTTTGGAGAACTTGCCAATGGCGGGGGTGATGTTTACGTCGCGGTCAAGGACGGCCAGATTACACTTGCGTCCAGGTCCCGACAGACCGAGCAGGAAAAAGAATTATCCTGAATTGCTTAGTCAGCGAGCACGATAGGTGATGCGACCCTTGGTCAGATCATATGGAGTAAGCTCAACCCGTACCTGGTCGCCGGTCAGAATACGTATGTAGTTTTTACGCATCTTGCCGGAAATATGGGCCGTTACAATATGGCCATTTTCAAGCTTCACCCTGAACATGGTATTGGGCAGGGTTTCGACTACCTCACCCTCCATCTCAATCTGGTCTTCTTTCGCCATTCTGATTCCAGCTGGTATAAATACGGGGCGCATTGTGCCTGATTTTTGCACCCTTGGCAAAGCAACAAACAGTGTATTTCCAACGATTTGAACCGGCTAGGTCAGAACCACCCAGCGCTTATTGACCAGTAGCTCGAGCGGCCTGAACTCGCTCTTGTATTGCATTTTGGTACAGTGCTTAACCCAATAACCAAGGTACAGATAGGGCAGGCCGAGCATCGTTACCCGGTGCAATTGCCACAGAATCACGAAGTTACCAAGCGAGCGTTTTGACAGTCCGGTATCAAAAAAAGTGTATACCGCCGAAAGGCCATGCTGAAGCTCGTCGAGCACGCTCACAGCGACCAGATCATTGTCCAGGGAAAATTTAAAAAAACGCGTTGACTCCGTTTTGGTCGCGATGAACGAAAGGTATTGTTCCTCGGTAGCCGGGTACATATCTCCATCAGAATGTCTCTTGCTGATATAGCGGCAATATAAATCGAACGCCTCCTGACAATGAAGGTTTGAGACTTCCTGAGCTACTACATCCAGGTTGCGGTTCAGAATTTTCTTGTGGCGGCGTTTCAAATTGAATTTTGCAACCGGAATACGGCAAGATATACAGGCTTTACAGTCCTGACAGTCGGGTCGATAGATATGCGCACCGCTACGCCTGAACCCCTTATCGGTCAACTGACTGTTCAGGTGTTTGGTGATTTTTACACTGGGATCAACGAATACGGTAGTGGCAAGACGGTCGGGCAGATAACTGCAGGTGTGCGGTGATGTGCGGTAGAGCCGGATACTTGCCGTATTATTTGATTCAGAATTCATATCCAACCCGTTGCTGATTGATTTCCAGTTGCCAGCGGTCTGGTTTGTCCGGTTTACCGACAAGATTCTGAACCCGTTGGTAAAATTCTGTTCTGCCCATGGTAGCCGCACCAAGAGTCCGTAAATGATTGCTGATTATCTGGCAATCAATCAACTTAAAATTCCAGGCCTGTAGCTGCTTCGCCAGAAAGACAAGCGCGAGCTTGGAGGTGTTGTTTTCGTGGCTGAACATCGATTCTGCAAAAAAGATCTGTCCCAGAGCTACTCCATAGAGACCGCCGACCAGGCGGTCCCCGTGCCAGACCTCGACAGAGTGAGCATAATGTAATCTGTGAAGATCATTATAGGCCGCTTGCATCGCTTTGGTTATCCAGGTACCGCTACAGTAGGGCCGCGATCCTGCGCAATTTCGAATGACGTTTTCAAAATCCCTGTCCATGGTCACTTCGTAACTGTTCTTGCGGATCAATTTACGCAAACTTCTGGCCACATGTATTTGCGATGGCAGCAATACCATGCGTGGGTCAGGTGACCACCACAGGATCGGATAGCCTTCTTCGTACCACGGGAAGATACCGTTACGGTACGCCGCAAGCAGGCGATTGACCGACAAGTCACCACCGGCAGCGAGCAAACCATCGGGATCAGTCAATGCCTTGTCTATCGCTGGAAAGTCAAAACTTTTCCCGTCTAGCCAGGTAACCGGCATTTCATATGCGCTCTGGACTGCCTTTATTTATCGAGGTATTTCTCCGCGTCCAATGCAGCCATACACCCAAAACCTGCGCTGGTCACGGCTTGTCGATAAACATGATCAGCGATATCACCCGCAGCAAATACACCCTCGATACTGGTTTGGGTTGCTCCGCCATTGGTTCCGCTGTGGATTTTTATATAACCGTTTTCCATCTCAAGCTGTCCGGCAAAGATCTCTGAATTTGGTCTGTGCCCGATCGCGATAAATACACCGTCAACGGTCAGGTTACGAGCCACACCCGTTTCTACATGGCGAATGGCAATTCCGGTAACCCCGCTTGCGTCACCGATTACCTGATCCATAACGTGATCCCACTCAATGCTGATCTTGCCTGCCTTGACCCGGTCAAACAATTTCGCCTGCATGATTTTCTCAGCTTTCAGTTTTTGCCGGCGATGAACCAGGGTAACGTGAGAAGCGATATTGGCAAGATATAGCGCTTCTTCTACTGCAGTATTGCCGCCGCCGATTACGGCGACAGGTTTGTTTCGATAGAAGAACCCATCGCAGGTGGCGCAGGCACTGACGCCTTTGCCCATGAAGGCTGTTTCACTTTCGATACCAAGATACTGTGCCGAAGCGCCGGTCGCGATAATGAGGGCATCGCAGGTATAGAGGCCGGTATCAC
>JBBDXV010000215.1:0-4704 GCA_040902165.1 Pseudohongiellaceae bacterium | reverse complement strand
CCGGGTTCCACCGTAAAAACCATGCCCGGGTCCATGATTCGTGTGTTACGCAGTGCCGGCGCGTCGGCAGGGGCTTCCAGCTGCTCACCGCTTGCATTGCGTTGCTTGCCACCCACATCATGCACCTGAATGCCCAGCAGATGTCCTACTCCGTGGGGCAGGAACAGTGAAGGCAGTTTCTGCTCGATGATCTCGTCATGGCTGCCGGTCAAAATTTCATGATCCATCAGGATCCTGCCGACACCGGCGAGGGCTTGCTGCTGTAAATCCTGATAGGCCAGTTGGGGTCGTACCTTGTTTACCAGCTGCTGCTGCAGTTTTTCCATCGCCGCCAGCAGAGAGATGAAAAGCGGCAGGGTGTGGGTTCGTATGGAAGTACGGGTGATATCAGAACAGTAGCCATTTATACGGCAACCGGCATCCAGCAGCAATGTCTGGCTTTTTCGGTTTTTTGCATCTCCGCTGTTACGCCGCTTGTACTGGTAATGAAGAATGGCTGACTTCTCATCCAGCGCCACAATGTTGGTGTAGGGGCATTCTTCCTCAAGCACTTCACAGGCGGCCAGGAAAGCCATGTGAATCGCGTATTCACTGCCGCCTTCTGCGAACGCGCACTGGGCAGCCTGATGTCCGCGAAGCCCAAGCGCATTGGCGGCAGCAAGCTGTTCCACTTCGTAGGGTGACTTGTAGGCGCGCAGGAAATCAAGATAATGCAACAAGGGTTCGGGATTAATCAGCCTGGGCTCGATACCCAGACTGTTTGCGAATCCGGCGTTTTCTCCGATAAATCCCAGGCCCCTGATGCCATGCAAATGTGTCTTGATATCACTGGCCTGTCGTAACGCCACAATCTCCCAGCTGTCAGCCCACCAGGATTGATTGTCAATGCTTTGTTCATACCAGAAATCAGCAGGAATGACCTGGAAATAAACAGGCTTTACCCCCGGCCTGATCAACACAAGCTGGTCAGGTCTGTTTACCGGCAGCCAGTGACGAAAATGTCCAAAGGCCTGAAAATTAATACCACGGTCATCGGCGTAATAGAATTGTTCCGATCCACTGTGAATCAACAGACATTCCAGACCGGGTATCAGATTCTCCAGCTCATCAAAGGCCTTGCGATAATTGCTGGTCAGTGTCGTCAGGTGGTGTGGATACAGAGTACTCATAGACTTGTTCAGAGGTTTCCTGGTTAAGTTTATCCGTGACTTGGCAGACCGGTATCATGCCGGAAAAAAATGTACGCTGCTATGGACTGACCCATATAATGGCGCGACGAGAGCACTTCTCGAGGAGAGAAAACATGATAAAAACCACGACACCAAACGTTGACGGCAGGGAGATCAGGGACTATCTCGGAGTCGTTGTCGGTGAGGCCATACTCGGAGCAAATATTCTCAAGGACATTTTTGGCGCGATCCGGGACATCGTCGGTGGCCGCGCCGGTGCCTATGAAGAAGAATTGGGGAAAGCCCGTGATATTGCGTTTGATGAAATGGAGCTGGAAGCCAGGGAACTGGGTGCCGACGCAATTGTCGGTATTGATCTTGATTATGAGGTAATCAGCTCTCATCGCGGCGGCATGATGATGGTCAGTGTCAGCGGGACGGCAGTAAAGTTCCGCTGAGGCAAACACCGTCAGGTTTTTTGCCAATCCGTTTTTCCTGAACTACACTCAATTCAGTTTCTGCTGTATTCACTGAAGAATCGGCTCCGGCGCTGTCATGTTAAGGATAACAATCAGCCATGGTTCAAAGTCTCAATCTGAACGAACCCAGTTGCGGGTCGCTGGATAGAAGTACCGCGCTGTATCAACTCGCCAAACTCAAAGCCTGGAACGTGGAAACGGCACTGGACTGGCCAAACCTGGTTGTCCGCCAGGATTTTCCGTTCACGCGTGAAGGAAATCTGTTTGCCGGCTATGCGGAATATGAAGCGCTTGGCCGGTCACAGCAAATTGAGCTCGCCTGGTTGCAACACAGTCAGGACATCGGCGACATTCTTTACGGTGAGCGTACGGCCCTGGTCCTGACTGCCCAGATACTTTCCGCGTTGAATGATTCCGGTGACCAGCTGTTTCTCGCCTCGCAGGTACTTGATGAAGCGAGGCATATCGAGTTCTTCTCTCGCTATCAATCGGCAATTTCCCGGCACTCTTTTCCGCCCGCCAGGGAGTTGGTGAATTTCTTCACTGCCGTGGCGGCAGTTAATGATGCGGATGCGAAGCTGCTGGCCTGTCAGGCAGTGCTGGAGCCGCTGGCCATGGTCCGGTTTCGCCGTTTGCGCTGTCACAGCAGGGTGCCGCTGTTGCGCAAGGCGCTGGGATATATCGCCAGGGATGAAGCGCGACACACGGCGTTCGGAACCCATTATCTGGCATGTCGGTTTCAGCAGCTCAACGTTTCAGAGCGACAAGTAAAAATGCAGGAGTTTTATCGACTTGCCCGTCAGCTGGGCGACAATCCTGCACGCTATTTGAACATCGCTGCGCGTTTTGGATTCGATTTGCATCAGTTGCTGGCACATTTGCGTAGCAGACGTTCCATTGACCGTTCAGGTCGACAGCAGCTGCAGCATCAAATGCAGATGAGTCTGTTAAAGATGAATCTGACAATGGTCAATCCAGGATCAGCCTGACCAGGAAGTTGAAATGTCCGGAACTCCGCAATTTCCTGTCAATTCAGGATATCAGCAGCAACTGGCAACTGCCTATGGAGTGATGCTGCAAGGCAGGGCCGACGAAGCAATCACGCTGCTGGGCAAGGCGATGACAAAGTATCTGCAAAAGCAAAAGCCGGAAGCCGAATGGAATGCCGGCCAACTGTTTCTGATCCGCAACTGGCCAGCTCTGGGGTTGACCTTGCACACAGGGTCGAATGCCGCCGTGATCACGCTCGACAAGGAAAAGTATTCACTATTGGAAGCCGGCGCCTACCTGCGCCACTTTATTCACAGTGTCAGTCTCAATACCCCTGGCCGCGATCATCTGCTGTTGTATCGATCAGTGCAATTTATACTGCCGGTACTTGTCAAAATGCAGCACCAGTTTGCCGTGAATGCGCAGTTTCAGGAGCGACGCAGGTTGTTGCAGTTGTCGACAGGAATACAGCTGTCTCTGGAGGCAACTGCTCCGGGATACTGCGACTATTTGCGTCTCCTTGTTTATCAAATCGCCTTTTACCTGCGTGAACCTATGGATTGCGCCAGGCGCATTGTGCAAGAAAATCGACTGTTTACCGCGCTGGTGACCTTGCGGCGCGAACGACAAAGATCGGTTCAGGAGAGGCGCAACTGCCTCGCCCGCTTCCATTGGCAGCAGCGCGCTGAATATCTGCTGCTGCAGGCCACAGATCGTCGCTCACGAGTTATTGCTGCTTTTCATTTCGGTGATTTTGTGAACGGTCTGGAATGTTTCAGCAGCGCCACACTGAGGCAGCGACGTCGAAGACTTGTCCGCTATGAGGATCACAGTTTCAACAGTCGTCGGCATCGGTACGAGGATGCGCTTACACGACGGCGTGAACTGCCGGAAATGGCTAACAGTCAACACCTGGAACCGTTGGAGGCAGTGGCATTCCTGAGAGGCGGTAACGCCAATCTGACAATCTTCTGCGATCTGCCACCGGGCCACGGGGAGTCAGTACAGGTACAATTTCTCGGCCGCCAGGCATGGTTCACCAGGGGAGTTGCAGAAATCGCCATGCTTGCCCGTGTCCCCATTTTGCCGGTGATTACCTACGAGCATCAGGGTAAAAATCACGTCCGGCTCCCAGGGCTGATTGAGACCAGGATGCGAAACGGAGAATCAATGTCACAGTCGGTAATTCGAATTACCCAACTGCTGGTAAATGTACTGGAGTCTCATGTTGTCCGGAATCCTGCGCAATGGTACTACCTGCCCAGGTTGTCATCCTATTTCGTAAGTGATGGAGGCATGGACCCTCTGCAAGCCTGATAGACAGAAATAAAAATGGAGTCTGATATGACAAAGGAAGTTGAAGAACTGATACTCGATAAAATTCGCTGCCGCTACAGTGACAATCAACAAACGAATCCGCTTACTGCAGAGACGATGTTGCGCGACCTGGCGCTGGATTCGCTCAGCTTGCTTGAGTTGATCTACGAACTGGAAGAGCATTACCACATTATTGTGGATGACGAACAATTGCTCAATCTGAAGACCGTGGCTGACATAGGCCGTATGGTTTGCGCCGCGATGAAATCTCGCAATCCTGCCTGATCCCGAAGACTGGAGTTATTCCGTGGATCTGTTCAGGCAGGCAGCAATCAATTCCAGGCGACCCGGCCGTTACGGTCGACCGTTTACGTTTGTCACTTCATTGCTGGACGCGGGTAGCCGGCTGCCTGTGCTGATGCAGTCGCAACGCAGTGACTGTGGCCTCGTTTGTCTGGCAATGGTGGCGGGTTTCCATGGTCGCCATATCGATGAGGACTGGATCAGAACGCGACAGCTCTATTCAGAACGAGGGGTCACGGTCAGCGGGTTGATGGCGGCCGCGGAAGGGCTCAAGCTGCAGGCGCGGGGAGTGAGACTGGAGCCGGAAGAATTGAAACAGCTCAATGTGCCGGCGATTCTGCACTGGGATATGGATCATTTCGTGGTTCTGAAATGCTGCCGTCGCAAAGACGTCGTTGTGCATGATCCTGCCGTCGGGAAAAGAAGTTACTCCTTTTCCGAGCTCA
>JBBDXV010000214.1:0-4706 GCA_040902165.1 Pseudohongiellaceae bacterium | reverse complement strand
GGCATCCCATCCTCTACGTGCCAGGTTTCAAAATCCGAGTGCCAGTAAAATTCCTTGCCTCGGAATCCCGGCTTGTAGTTGAGGCGCGACTGGTGCATGTAGACCTGATCGCCGAGCAGATATTCTGCCAACAGCACCAGTCGTGTATCGGTAGCCAGCGCGCCTAACAATTTGCTGAGGGTATGCACGCTGAAGATGGAGCGCACGGCGTTGCTGTCAGGCTCACAGATGGTTTCATCAAGCCCCTTGATGCGATCATCAACGCGCAGCTGTTCCAGTTCTCTTTGCAACACGGCGATTTCCTGCCCGGAGAAGAGTTGTTCCAGGACAACAAAACCGTTGTTTCGATACTGATCTATGCACTCGCTCGACAAGGGTGCCGCCGCAAAGTCCCGTGAATAGACAACGGGTTCAAGTCTTGGCAACACTTCGGCGTGTTGACCCGGCCGCCGGGAAGGATACTTGTCGGGATTTGAGCTGATCTTGTTTGCGGTGGATGGTTGCATATTCGATTGCCTAAGCCGTGACGGTTTCTGCTTCAAGTTCGTAAGCACCCTGGGCGTTGTGGGTTTCTGTGCCATGCAACGGAGGGTTGAAGACACAGACCAGCTTTAATTCCCTGAATGCGCGCAATACGTGTTTGTCATGCTTGTTCAGGTTATACAATGTGCCCGGTTTGACAGGATATTTTTTGCCATCGTCGGTGGTTTCCACCTCACCCTCCCCGGATATGCAGTACACGGATTCGAGATGATGCTGGTAGTGCATCTTGAAATCCGCTCCCGCATAGACGGTGGTGATATGAAAGGAAAATCCCATCTCGTCATTTCGCAGCAGCAGACGAGTGCTCTCCCAGTTTCCGTCTGGAGAAACGATTCTGCGAGCTGTTTTCTGTGCATCTTCAAGATTTCTGACTATCACGATGTTGTCTCCGTGTTTTCAATAGTTGCTTGTTCAATACCGAAAAAGCCTGAATCTCAATTAACCCTGGAAATACTCCACTTCCGCAGGAATAGGCTCTTTGGCGATACAGGTTTCCTTGATCGATTGCTCTACGATGTCAATACCTTTCTTCAAGTTTTCATCACTGATAATTAATGGACAAAGAAATTTGACGACGTGATCATCGGCGCCACTCGTTTCCACAATAAGACCCAGCTTGAATGCGCGCCGCGTAACAGCGCCGGCGATCTCACCATTGACGCAGTTAATGCCCTGAAACATGCCGCGACCGCGAATGCTGAAATTTCCTTCGCCATAGCGGGCAACGATAGAGGTGAGGCGCCTGGTAATGTATTCACCTTTACGCGCTATCTCACCAGCGAATCTGTCGTCTGACCAATAGTGGTCGATCGCTGCCTTGGCGGTGACGAAAGCGAAGTTATTGCCCCGAAAGGTGCCATTGTGTTCACCCGGCTTCCACTGATCCAGGGCTGGCTTGAACAGCAGGACAGCAAAGGGCAAGCCGTATCCACCCAGAGATTTGGACAAGGTGACCATGTCTGGATAGATGCCTGCATTTTCAAAGCTGAAGTAGGTACCGGTGCGCCCGCAGCCTGTCTGGATATCATCGATGATAAGCAGTACGTCATGTTTCCTGCACACGGCTTGCAAGTTTCGTAGCCAGGGAAAGGACGCAACATTTATCCCGCCTTCTCCCTGGACGGTTTCCACAATGACGGCAGCAGGCAAGTCGATGCCGCTGCTCGAGTCACATAGTAGTTTGTCAATGTAATCGGTCGTGTCGATATCGGCACCCAGATATCCGTCATAGGGTATGCGGCTGGTACCGGAAAGTGACACTCCGGCCGCATTGCGATGATGGGAGTTGCCGGTGGCGGCGAGAGCTCCCAGGGTGACGCCGTGAAAGCCGTTGGTGAAAGCCAAAACATTCTCGCGCCCGGTAATATTTCGCGCCAGTTTCAATGCCGCCTCGACAGCATTGGTGCCGGTGGGTCCGGTAAATTGCACGATATAGTCGAGATGTCGTGGTTTCAGAATTTTTTCATTAAATGTTTCGAGGAATTCTTGCTTGGCCTTGGTGTGCAGATCGAGGCCGTGAGCAATGCCGTCGTTTTCTATGTATTTCAGTAATTCCTTTTTGAACAGAGGATTGTTGTGTCCATAGTTGAGCGTGCCCGCACCGGCAAGAAAATCGAGGTATTGATTGCCTTCCTCGTCATACAGATGCTCTCCCTGCGCCTTGTTGAATATCCGCGGAAACGCACGTGCGTAGCTTTGTACTTCAGATTCAATTTCGTCAAATATTTTCATGAGTTGTTGTTATCTCTATTCAGTTAGCTTTGGCACTTGTCTGTCTCGCGCTAAGAAGATAAGAACTGCCTGCTAGTTGTGATGGGATGGGTCCAATTCGCAGCAGCCATTCTGATTCATGATCGCCAGCAAAGTGCTGGATTTTGTCAAACAGGATTTCTGCGTTTAATTGAGTCGCATGTTTCTTTGCCAGTCCTTCGAACAAGGCGCGTGAGGCGGTATTGGATTCCGTGACGGTCGTTTCCAGCCAGCGAATCTCTGCGCAGACCGGGCGAGCGAGTATAGCGCTGAGCATACGCGTAGCCAGACCCTGTCCGCGGGCGCTGGTACGAATAGCGACCTGCCAAATAAACAGTGTGTCCTGGCGAGAAGGGATGATGTAGCCGGAGACAAAACCAACCAGCTCACCGTCGCATTCGGCGGCAATAGCAGTCTGGGAAAAATGGGTACATTGCAACAAATTGCAGTACACAGAATTCATGTCCAGCGGTGGAGATTGATGTACAAGTCGATGGAGTCGCGGTGCGTCGGTAGCAGCAGGTATACGCATCACGATGCGATTGCAGTCAACCATAACGCGTGATCAAAATATGTAGTGAAGCAAATAAAATAAGATGGATAGTTCCAAAAACCTCTTTGTGAATGTGTATGAATGTTAAAAAAGAGCCATATTTATCGCTAAATTGGCATTTCGAGGGGAAAAACGAGTTGTATTATACGCTAATTAAATTTCGAATTGAACCCTCATCCTGCCCGCGAGCAGTTTAAGGACTCGGAGATTGTTCCTCAAACGCCGTAATCTCCATTCGTGGATCCATCTGTAGTGCAGCTTGCGCCGCAGCAGTAGTCACTGCCTGAAATTTCACAAAACCATCCGGCGTTGGATCGCGTGATTGAATCATACGCAGCACCAACAGTCCGCCGCATACGAGAATTACCGTGTTAAACAGGAAGAAGGCGCCTGATCCAAACCACTGCATGGTTTGTGCGGCAGCCAATGGACCGATAATTGCGCCCGATGCGTTCATAACCAACAGTCCGGTACCGACCTCAAGGAATGATTGATCCTTAATATTGTCGCTGGCATGGGCCAGACAAAGCGCCTGTATGGGCATCACGCAAGCGCCAAAAACAAACATGAGGTAAGGAACGATTGCTATCGGAGCGAAGGCAGCAACGATCGACACCACCGCTCCACCCAGCATAATCGCAAGAATGACGACGCGCCGGTCGCGCCGATCGGAATAGCGACCCAATGGTAACAACACGATCGCACCGCCAATAATTCCCAATGCCATCATCGAACTAATGGCACTGATCTCCATGCCAACTTGCAATCCATATGCTGGTCCCAGGGCATAATAAACGGCAGTAACCATGCCTGCCACCATGGCGCCGACAGCCGCAGCACGGGAGGTGTTAAAAATCAATAATGGCGAAAATGTTGCTGAGGGAATCTGCATGGGTTGCGCTGTACGTGTCACACAAATAGGGATCGCGGCAAGTGCGATCAGTGACGCAGCAATGATGAACAGCTTTTCGCCGTCAAGCTCTGCGGCGTTCAACAATAATTGACCTGTCGCCAGCGCGGTCAACACGACTGCAGTATAAGTCGCCAGGACGCCGCCGCGTACTTCATTCTCAGTCATTTCGTTTAACCAGCTTTCTATGACGAGATACATACCCGCTATCGCCACCCCGGCCAGAACGCGCAGCAGCATCCACAAAGTAAATGAATCAAACAGGGCGAGCGCCAGAATCGCTGAAGTCAACAGCGCACTCAGGGTAGCAAAGCAACGAATATGGCCGATCCGACTAACCAGTCGCGGAATACTGAAGCATCCCAGCAAAAATCCGGCAAAATAGCTCGAGCCCAGAACGCCGACTGCGATATTGCTCCAGCCCATGAGCTCTGCGCGCAAGGGAATGAGAGCCAGTTGCAGACCGTGACCGGCAAGCAGCAAGGCCACACCTGACAGCAATGTAGACACCCGGATTACCGAGAAAAACATGAATTAATCACCTTGACCAGAATAAAAAGGGAAACAGGGGAAACAGGGGACACCTACAAGATAACAACTTAAGCCATGCACTTGAACTATGAATGCTGGTTTTAACCAATTTAAAGTTCTGAATCCGCAGCTTTGATCATATAAAAAGTAGAGAGCCTCCAGCTGCTTTCCAGGTGCGGGAAAGCTGCTGTTCCAGTTAATACTGCTGGGTGTTGAAATCCTGGTGGCAACGATGGTGATTGCTGTTTTGTATTCTCCCTACTACTATTCCGCTGGAAAAAACAGGACGTAACGACAGGCCGGGACGACCATTCCTTTATTCATACAATCCTCAGGAGCTGTCTACCAGTGATGTGCCACCATGACTGAAACCGGCAAAGCCTGGTTGCAGATTCATTTCTGTGTCTTCCTGTGGGGTTT
>JBBDXV010000213.1:0-4714 GCA_040902165.1 Pseudohongiellaceae bacterium | reverse complement strand
GCCGGGAAAAACATCTGTTCAGTATTTATGAAAAAATGCGCGCCAAGCGCCGTTCATTTTCGGAAATCATGGATGTCTACGCGTTCCGTATCATCGTCGACAAAGTGGATACCTGTTATCGCGCCCTGGGTGCAGTGCATAATCTGTACAAACCGGTACCGGGACGCTTCAAGGATTACATTGCCATTCCCAAGACCAATGGTTACCAGTCCCTGCACACCGCCCTGTTCGGCATGCATGGCGTACCCATTGAAATACAGATTCGCACCGAAGAAATGGAGGCAATGGCCAACAATGGCATCGCCGCACACTGGCTGTACAAGTCCGGCGATGATTCTCCGACCAATGCCCACATTCGCGCGCGTGAATGGGTGAACGGGCTGCTGGAAATGCAGCAGAACGCAGGCAACTCTCTCGAGTTCATCGAGAACGTAAAGATTGATCTGTTCCCCGACGAGATCTATGTGTTTACGCCCAAAGGAGCTATTTTCGAACTAGCTACCGGATCGACCGCGGTCGACTTTGCCTACGCGGTGCACACGGATGTCGGCAACAGCTGTGTAGCCTGTCGTATCAATCGACGTTTGGCTCCCTTGAGTGAACCGCTGCAAAGCGGTCAGACAGTAGAGGTGATTACTGCGCCGGGGGCCCAGCCCAATCCCGCCTGGCTCAGTTTTGTCGTTACTGGCAAGGCGCGCAGCAATATCCGCCACTACCTGAAAAACCAGAAGCAGTCCGAATCCATAGCACTCGGTCGTCGCCTGCTCAACAAGGCGCTGGCGGGGTTCGGTTGCCAGCTGGAGAGTATTGCCCAGGAACGTATAGACCAGGTCCTCAAACAATCGCGGCTTCCGTCACTGGAGAATCTGCTGGCGGAAATAGGTCTTGGCAATCGCATGGCTTATATGGTGGCGCAAAGACTGGCTCCCACGCAGCATACAAAAGAAGAGATCGAACATTCAGAACAGCAACACTCACTGGCCATCCGCGGTTCGGAGGGCATGGTGATGACTTATGCGAAATGCTGCCACCCAATTCCCGGCGATCCGATTGTCGGCCATATCAGTTCCGGTCGCGGCATGGTAATCCATACGATTGATTGCAATAACATCGCGGAAATTCGCAACGACCCGGAAAAATGTGTGACCGTCAGCTGGGA
Source organism: Pseudohongiellaceae bacterium (assembly GCA_040902165.1). GTDB lineage: Bacteria > Pseudomonadota > Gammaproteobacteria > Pseudomonadales > Pseudohongiellaceae > NORP240. Next base: position 3,555 of record JBBDXV010000213.1, on the reverse strand, counting down.
TCCCAACGTGGTGGGCGATTATTCCGTGGAACTGCGGGTGGAACTGGAAAATCAACGCGGCATCATCGCAACCCTGGCGACTGCCATCACCGGTGCCGAAGCCAATATAGAAAAGATCACCACCGCCGAGCGTGATGCGCGCTTCAGCATTGTCAATCTGTCGATCAATGTACGCAGCAGGGTGCATCTTGCATCAGTCATGAAGCGCGTTCGTTTGCTGAAACCGGTGAGCAAGGTAACCAGGGTGAAGAGTCGCCGCGTACGCAAGACGATCAAAAATATCATCGACCATTGATAGACCGATAAACAGACCAATAATCGCCCAATAGAGGTTTCGTCATGCCACGAGGAAAACCGGTTACGTCCAGTTCGGCGCCGAAAGCTATCGGTCCCTATTCCCAGGCCATCGCTGTCGATAATCTGGTTTTTCTTTCCGGACAAATCGCGCTGGATCCCCAGACCGGCAATCTGATCGACGGCAGCATCCGCGAACAGGCGGTGCAGGTATTCGAAAACCTGTCTGCCGTTGCACAGGCTAGCGGCGGCACTCTTCAGGACGCAGTGAAACTGACCGTCTATCTCACCGACCTGGGTAATTTCCCGATCGCCAACGAAGTCATGTCCGGCTATTTTACCGAGCCCTATCCTGCCCGCGCTACCGTACAGGTAAGTGCGCTGCCGCGAAATGCCGTTATCGAAATCGACGCCATCCTGGCTCTGTCCTGACGTTCAAGGTCTGTTATGAACCGGGAATCGTCCTCTCTGGAACAGGTTCCCCTCACGCGCCTCAAGGGAATCGGACCCGCGCTGGAGAGCAAGCTTCAGGTTCTCGGCATTCATAACGTCCAGGATCTGCTGTTTCATTTGCCATTCCGCTATCAGGACCGCACCCGTCTGACGCCAATAAGAGCGGCTCGTCTTGGCGAAACCGTGCAGATAGAAGGCGAAATCGTCTCGAGTAAAATCGTCTTCGGACGGCGCCGCAGTCTGCAGGTCGGCCTCAAGGACGACGGCGGGCTCATTTATCTGCGCTTCTTTTTCTTCAGCACGGCACAACAGAAAACCCTGCAACCCGGTACAAGAGTGCGCTGCTTCGGCGAAGTACGCCGTGGTCGCGCCGGCTATGAGATCTACCACCCTGAGTACCGTTTTGTTAACCCCGGTCAGGAAGGTGAGGTGGACCAGCGCCTGACCCCGATCTATCCCAGTACCGAAAGTCTGCAGCAGGGGCGGCTGCGTTCCCTCATCGAACAGGCGCTGAAACTGTTACAACAACCGGGTCAGATCACCGAGTATCTTCCGGCCGAAATATTGAGCAGTCTACAATTCATGGAATTGTCTACCGCGGTGCGCTATCTGCATAATCCGCCGGCCGATGCAGATGTCACCCAGCTGGAAGCCGGACAGCATCCGGCACAACTGCGTCTGGCCTTCGAAGAGCTGTTAAGCCACCGACTGTGCATGCGCAAACTGCGTCTGGCAGCCAATGAGACGGCAGCCCCGGCCATGCAGCTGAAAAACACACTGACACGCGGCTTTCAGGATCAGCTCCCGTTCAAACTCACGGCCGCGCAACAACGCGTGGTCAAACAAATCAGCGAGGACATGGCAAATCCACACCCCATGTTGCGTCTGTTACAGGGAGATGTGGGTTCGGGCAAGACGGTAGTCGCCGCATTGGCAGCGCTGCAGGCTGTGGAGAATGGCTATCAGGCAGCCATCATGGCGCCGACGGAAATTCTTGCCGAGCAGCATTATCTCAATTTCACCCACTGGCTGGAGCCGCTGGATATCAATCTAGGGTGGCTCAGTGGCAAGCTCACCGGCAAAAGTCGTGAAGCGCAATTGCAGGCGATCAGCAGTGGCAGCGCCCAGATCATTATCGGTACCCATGCGCTGTTCCAGGAAGGCGTTGATTATGCCCGCCTCGGACTGGTCATCATCGATGAGCAGCACCGTTTCGGGGTGCATCAGCGCATGGCCTTGCGCGAGAAAGCCGACACCAGCCAGTACAGCCCGCACCAGCTGGTAATGACTGCCACACCTATCCCTCGTACCCTGGCGATGAGTGCCTATGCCGATCTGGACTTGTCGATAATTGATGAACTGCCGCCGGGTCGTACGCCAGTCACTACGCTGCTGGTACCGGGAGAACGTCGCGGCGAAGTGATCACGCATATACGCGATGCCTGCAAAAAAGGCAATCAGGCTTACTGGGTTTGCACTTTGATAGAGGAGTCAGAGGTGCTGCAGGCACAGGCGGCCGAGGCCACGACCGCTCTGTTGCAGCTGCAATTGCCTGGAATCGCGATTGGGCTGGTACACGGTCGCATGAAGCCAAAAGAAAAAACCCGGATCATGCAGCAGTTCAAATCCGCACAACTGCAACTGCTGGTAGCGACTACGGTAATAGAGGTAGGAGTAGACGTCCCCAATGCCAGTCTGATGGTGATTGAAAACCCGGAACGTCTCGGACTGGCACAACTGCACCAGTTGCGTGGCAGGGTGGGTCGCGGCGCACTGGCCAGTTACTGTATCCTGTTGTACCAGGCACCCTTGTCCGAGGCTGGCAAGGCGCGACTGGCAGTCATGAAACAAAGCAATGATGGTTTTTTTATTGCCGAGAAAGATCTGGAAATTCGCGGCCCCGGTCAGGTGCTCGGTACCCGGCAGACCGGGCTGATGAATTTCCGCGTTGCCGATATCGCCCGCGATGCGCATCTGCTGGAAGATGTTCGCATCGTGTCTGAGCAGATTCTGTTGCACCATCCTGATTGCGTCGAGCCGTTGGTAAAACGCTGGCTCGGTGATCGTGAGCATTACGGCAAGGTTTAGGCCTCTTTATGTATACTTGCACCCGATGAATCTTAACCTGCCACAGATGGACCGAATAAAGCGGGAATTCCAGCACCGCTTTCCCGATTTTTACGCCAAACTTCCCGGCTTTTACCTGCTCGCGCGCATGGACAAACCCATCGGCATTTATCTTTTGTTATGGCCGACCATTGCTGCCCTATGGATTGCTGCAGAAGGTTTTCCTGATCTTGAACTATTGGTGATTTTCCTGCTCGGGACCTTCGTCATGCGTGCGGCCGGCTGCGCCGTGAATGATCTGGCTGATCGGGATTTCGACGGCAGGGTGGCGCGCACGCGCCAGCGGCCGCTGGCAAGCGGTCTGTTGACGACCAGGGATGCGGTCTATTTTTTTATCACGATGTCTCTGTTCGGGTTTGTGCTGGTCCTGTTCACCAACTCGCAAACCATTCTGCTCGCCTGCGCCGGCATCGTCGTAGTCGTACTGTATCCGTTTATGAAACGCTATACGCATCTGCCCCAGCTGGTGCTGGGGGTCGCGTTTTCGTGGGGAATCCTGATGGCCTTTACCGCGCAGCGTGGCGAAATTCCGGCTACCGCCTGGCTGCTGTTTATTGCCAACGCCCTGTGGATTGTTGCCTACGATACCGAATATGCGATGGTGGATCGCGAGGATGATATAGAAGTGGGAATCAAGTCCACGGCCATTCTGTTCGGTTCGGCGGACCGTATGATGATTGG
>JBBDXV010000212.1:25961-31136 GCA_040902165.1 Pseudohongiellaceae bacterium | reverse complement strand
CACCTCCGACCCCACTGAAAACCCACCTCCGACCCCACTGAAAATCCGGGCCTTTGATTTATGTAGGGAGAGGCCTAGATTGCCATGCGCACCAATTTAGTGCATATTGAGCTCAATCTCGTCGAAGAACCTTGGCCAGCCATGCCCATGTCCCGTTACCGCCCGAAAAACGTGCCCCCGGCGGCGATAAATAATCAGCAATTCCTTTTTTGGTAGGGTTATTGCATGGATTCAGTTGGAATGACCGGTGTGGTCGCGGACTCCAGAGCCTACCAGAGAAAGAGCAGCACTTTGAGCCAGGAAACTGTACACAAACGACTTCTGGACCAGCTGAAGACCGGGGTCATTCTGCTGGATGGTGAATTGCGAATCGCCTATATGAATCTTGCCGCTGAGGCTTTGCTGGAGATCAGTGGGCGTCAGGCAAACAAGCTGCCCCTCGGCGAGGTGTTGACCAGTGCCAGGGAAGATATTCGGGAAATCAGGAATGCGGTATGCGGCAACACCAGTTTTACCAAACACCGAGCCCGTTTTCGCTTGAGCAATGGCAAGGAAATTACGGTTGATTACACCATCAGTCCGATTGAAGAAGATGAGAAGACAATGGTTCTAATGGAAATCCATTCATTGTTTTATTCTCAGCGCATCTCGCGCGATGAGGCGCTGCTCTCAACCCAGGCTACTACCAGAGAGCTGGTACGAGGCCTGGCGCATGAAATCAAGAATCCACTTGGTGGAATTCGCGGTGCCGCCCAGCTGTTGGCGCAGGAACTGCCAAACGATGATTTGATCGATTACACCAATGTCATCATTGCCGAGGCTGACCGCCTGCACAACCTGGTGGACAGGCTCATAGGATCACGCAAGAAACTGGATATGCAATGGATCAATATCCATGAAGTGCTGGAAAGGGTTACCAGTTTGGTAGAGGCAGAAGTCAACGATCGTGCGATAACACTTGAAAAGGATTATGACCCAAGTATTCCAGCCATACAGGGCGACAAGGAACAACTGATACAGGCAGTACTCAATATCGTAAGAAACGCAGTGCAGGGGCTGGATAGCCCGAACGTTGACCATAACCTTGGCACAATACAGCTAAAGACCCGAATCGTTCGACACGTCACCATAGGACCAAAGTTGCATAGACTGGCCATCAGAATAAGCATTACTGATAACGGACCGGGGGTACCACCAGACATTATTGACTCGATTTTTTATCCGATGATAAGCGGGCGAGCTGACGGCACCGGTCTGGGCCTGTCCATTGCCCAAACCATCATCAATCAACATAACGGCATTATCGAATGTGACAGCGTGCCAGGATGTACCAGTTTTTCGATAACGATTCCTATACCTGAAAATTGAAATCCCGATAAGGAAACACTAAATCATGAGTTCGCACAATTCAGTCTGGATTCTGGACGACGACAGATCCATTCGCTGGGTACTGGAAAAATCCCTCGAGAAAAAAGGCCTGGACACGGTTTCTTTTGAAAACGGCAATGATCTTTTGCATCGCCTCGCGCAGGAAAAACCCGATGCAATAATCAGCGATATTCGCATGCCCGGTATCAACGGCCTGGATCTGTTATCGAGTATTCAGGAGCAATATCCACAGCTGCCGGTCATTATCATGACTGCGCACTCGGATCTGGAAAGCGCCGTTTCCTCATACAGTCGCGGCGCATTTGAATATCTGCCCAAACCGTTTGATATCGAAGAAGCTGTGGCCATGACGCAACGGGCTCTGGACCACGCGCGCAAGGAAAACGTTACAGCCAGCGAAGAGAAGCCCGAAAAAGTTCAGGAGATCATTGGTGAAGCGCCGGCTATGCAGGAAGTCTTTCGTGCAATTGGCCGGCTTTCCAATTCCAACATCTCGGTACTGATCAATGGGGAATCCGGTACCGGTAAAGAGCTGGTGGCCCATGCCCTTCATCGACACAGTCCGCGCCGCGACAAACCCTTCATCCCGTTGAATGTCGCCGCCATTCCCAAAGACCTGATTGAATCAGAATTGTTCGGGCATGAAAAAGGCGCATTCACCGGCGCGACCCAACAGCGTATCGGGCGGTTTGAACAGGCCGATGGCGGCACCCTGTTTCTGGATGAAATTGGCGATATGCCGGCAGAAACCCAGACGCGTTTGTTGCGCGTACTGTCTGACGGCGAGTTTTACCGGGTTGGCGGCCATACCTCAAGAAAAGTAGATGTACGTATCATTGCCGCCACGCATCAGGACCTGGAACGCTTGGTTGAACAGCACATTTTTCGGGAAGACCTGTTTCACCGATTGAACGTGATCCGTATCCACATCCCGCGCCTGCGAGACAGAAGAGAAGATATTCCACGGCTCGCCAGACACTTCTTGCGCTGTGCGGCCGATGAACTGGCGGTTGAACCAAAGGTCTTGCGCCCGGAAACGGAAAAATATCTGACCGGCTTGAGCTGGCCAGGTAATGTACGTCAACTGGAAAACTTCTGTCGCTGGATTACCGTGATGGCTTCAAGCAGAGAGGTTCATCTCAATGATCTGCCACCGGAATTTGCCGAACAGGAATTACAGCGCACCGATACCGGCAGCTGGACCCAGGCACTGGAAAACTGGGCTGATCAAGAATTGAATCTGGGCAATACCGCCATTCTCAATCAGGCGGTCCCGCTATTCGAACGCACGATGATCGATATCGCCCTCAAGCACACTGCCGGACGACGGCGGGATGCTGCTGCGCTGCTGGGTTGGGGTCGGAATACGCTGACCCGCAAGATCAAGGAGCTGGGTACGGCAGTGGATGAGCCTCCTGACGAAGGGGCATAGGCATTGTCCGGATTCGCGCGGAACTGCAAGAGACCAGTTCGCGACAATTAATTCCCGAGGTAAATTTCCTGCCAGTTGACTACACGGTCATGTCCGCGATAGCTGCCGAATTCCAGTCTTGACCTCGGGTTATCAGAATAGTCGGCATCCTCGGTTTCATCCTGTATATCGCCAGGCGTACGCCAGTCATAGGACAGGAAATCCAGAGAATACGGCAAGGAGGGATGATTGAGATCGAACTCGACAATCACAGCGCCGTCGTTGACCTCTCCTGGCGCTGAAGTAAAGAAGGGCTGGTCCATTTCCTGATCCGCTCCACTGGCCTGAAAGGCGGTCTGTCCTTCGAACAAACTCACCTCGACGTCGGCGACCACAGCATCTTCCAGAATCGTATCACCGTCTTCGAGGTTACCGGTGTAGCTTCCCGCCACAAAGTCCAGGGCCGCGGGCGGTGTATCGATTTCATGGAACAACACCGTACAGGAGTCATCGGTATTGAGCAGAAATGCAGTGCCGTCCCAGTATTCAACGCGGAACGGAATATTCAAAGGCTCGGTTTCCGGTCCGAATCCGTTGTCGAGCAGCATTCGCCCGTAGCGGAAATCTTCACTGGCAAGTATTTTCAGATCATCACCACCGGCATCGTCACTGTCCAGGTCCAGCGCAAAGCCAACATCGTCACTGTCGGTCGTGGCCAGAGCAATGGTCAGACCTGTGTAGGGTCCATCTTCGACCAGACTTCCCTGTCGACCGAATATCAGATTGCCGGTGAGCACGCCTTCGCCGCCATCGCTTTGAGGATCAGCATTCCATGACACCCCGGGAGCAGATCCCACCCCCGGCAGACCCAGTCTTGCACTGCGATTGGTATCTGGTCCGACGACCACGTCCAGCGCAGAGAATTTGTTGAGGCCGAAATCGGCACTGTTCAACTTGGCAAAGGCACCAACATAGTTTCGGGTAATCTGCGCCGACGCGGCGCCATTCATCGCCGTTACCATCGCACTGACACCAAACTCCTCACCCATATAGGTGAAGCTGGAAGGCGCCAGACAGGCCGACTGCATTGCCGCCAGGGAACGTGACACGACGGCGCCGCCACTCAACAGGAATTCGGCCGGTATGAAGCGACCCACGTTTTTTACATTGCCGGTGAGAATATCAGTACCCATAAAAGTGAATGGGGTTGTGCCGTCCAGCGAGTCTACAAGCTGTGCGTCCAGATCAATGATACCGACTTCGGAAAAAGTCATGGTCTTGATCTGCTGACCGTTGCTGAACACGTTAAACAGATTATCCGTGAGACTGCCTGCACCGCTCGCGGGTGCCACTACCTGATTCAGCGTGACCCGGACGTCGTATTGCGCGGCAGCGGACTCGTTGCCGTAATTTCTGGTCACGGCATTGTCATACAGTGCCGCGCTGGAATCGGGAATCCCGTCGTTGTTCAGGTCATCTCCCGCCTGCCAGACGATGGCAGACACTGTCGTATCAAACGGTAATCCGGCAGTGGCAAACACCGAACCATTGGCGTGGGCTGCATAGGAAGCGCCGCTGACACCATTGCTCTCCCGGTCGCCGGAGAAATCAATGTCGTAGCCGAAGGGACGAACCACAAAGGTATTGCTGCTGCCGCGCAGAAAATCACCTATCGTGGTTCCCTGCGGATTGTTGTTCAGCGGTATCTCAAAGCGGGCGTGCAGTTGCATCAAGCCCGCATCATTGTACTGGAATACCAGCTGGGCTCCGGGATTGCCGGAATTGGGCTGGGTAGCCATCAGCAGATCCAGATTGGTGTAACCGGCGGCATCCGAACCGCTGTTGCTGTTGACCACGGAGATGGGATCGCCATTGATCAACGCATCTGGAGCGGGGCCGGTCGAACAGGTTCCCGGATCGAGGCACTCGGCAGCAAACCCGATAGTGAGTGTATTACCCGGATCAAACAGCGGCAGACAGGCCTGCGGGTCATCGTCACTGGTTCGCACTGCTTCAATTGTCAAAATCCGGTTCAATGGTGCGATGCTGGACGGTTTGCCGGCTATCTGTGTCTGCAGAGGACTGATGTCAGTTGTATTGGTTTCGTCAAAGAAACGCAGCCCTGCCTGACTTACCGCGAGTGTCGGGTCTTCGGCAGTATTCACGCCGAAGGCGGAATTCAGATTGAAATTCACATTCTCTGGATCGGTTACCGGATTGGTGTAGTTGAACCTGAAACTCACCAGTAGCTCCGAAGGCGGGAAAACATAAGTCGCTGCGCCATCGGTCAGATTGCCGTCGACCAACGCACCGGTGCCGGCCAGCAGTGACGACCAGCTGCCCTTATTGGTGCTGGTCTGCAGGGTAATCATTTC
>JBBDXV010000212.1:13776-25861 GCA_040902165.1 Pseudohongiellaceae bacterium | reverse complement strand
GTATCAGTGAATACCGGGCTCGATAGCAAAGTAGTCAGATTAAGACTGACCGGCTGCAGTGAACCGTTGGTGCCGCCAAGAGAGAATGACCAGACTTCTGTGAAACTGTCCCCATCACTGGGTCGTGCTTCCACGACAAACACATCGGTGCCGGCATTGAGAGACTGATAACTGTAATCAAAACTCAGCATCACCGCTTGCGAAATAGTATAGAGACTCAGATCAGCAACCCGTGAAAGACTCGCAGTTGGTTTGGCCGGTAGAGTTGTAAATAGCGCCAGTCCGCTACTGATACTGACATTGCCTGAGGCCGGGCCAACGATGTCATCATCGCCTTCAACCCAGGCACCGTCCCATAAAGAACTGCCATCATTGTTGGCAAACGATACGCTTGAGAATTCATCCCGATAAGATACGGCCGTTACCAGATTACTAAAGGTAAAATTCGGGTCCTCGCTGGACAGCTCGCGGGTGATGCCATTGGTGACATTGACATTGATGGTAGTCGGCGTGGTTTCTGCCAGGTAGAAGGTAGCGGTGCCGAAGTCGGAAGGTCCAAAGGTATAAATTGCTATGCCATCGTCAGCTGCGCCGTTATCAAGTGTGCCGCTACCTACTGCGATGCTCCAGTCACCCTGGTTGGTACTTGTCGTCAGGCGAATCGATCCCTGGTAAGTGGTTTGCAGTGCGTGGGTAAGACCACGGTGCTTGCTGATCGTGATCTGTCCTGCTGCACAGGTATTGCCAGCCTGAGCCTGACTGATCGCGAAGTGCCCCATATAACCGTCTTCGACCAAGTGAACCGCATCGATCAGGCGATCATCATCGGCAGGGGTAAACACGCCGAGCGGCAGGTCACCGACAAACAGGTTCTGCGTCACCAGGTCGGCCTGGGGATCACCCTCTGAATCAAAACCGGTGGCATTGTATTCGACGATGTCATCCCAGGTCAGGGCGGTTCCCGCCTGCGGATCACAACCACTGTCGCCGCAAGCACCGATAGTGGCAATACTGTCACCCACCGAGAGAGCGTAAACATCAATGGTCGCGCTCGAGTCATTCGGATCAACCCTTATATAAAGTCCATCCACCTGAACTTCAGAACCAAACACATCAGGATCCGAGGCATCGAGAATAATCGTGGCAATACCCGAACCGGGGTTGTATTCGACCAGATCGCCACGCTGGAAAGAGGTTGCTCCGATAGTCGCCGGCCCCTGGGTGGAAAGCACGATATTGTCGTTGTCTCTTATATAGACGGCATCGACATTGTGGTCGCTGGTAATGGGACCGGTGAAAATCGCCGAGCCGTCGAACAGCATGGCAGCGGTGTCGATAATCGGATCGTAGACGACAATGTCTTCCGGTTCGAAGGCAAGCACATTACTGCCAACCGTGCTGGAAGCTGCTGCCGAGATACCGATATGACCGTTCTTGAACAGATGTACTGCATCGGCATCATCAACACTGAATCCCAATACACTGTTGTCGAAAAACAGGGTGCCGACATCGATCAGCGGATCGTAAATAAAGTAGTCATGATTCTCGAACGCCGGCAGTCCGCCGATCTGGGTGCTGTTGCCAGGCACTGAAACTGACAGCAGGAATTTTTCTTGTGAGGATACCGGCGGCGCCACGATGGTAGTCACACTGGAACCGGAATTATTGCCGCCGTTCTGGTCGAAGTTGAACTGACCGGCAGCAACCGTTGCAGTATTGGTAACATTCTGTCCGGCAGAACCCGTCACTGTCACATCCAGGTTAATCACCGCGCTCTGGCTTACGCCCAGAGAAGCGGCATAGCTGCAATTCAGCGGACCCAGATTACAGACCCAGCCGGTACCGGCGGCGTTGTCGAAGGTAACGCCTCCGGGCTGCGGATCGGTCACCACGAAAGTTGCTGTGGTCGCATCCGGACCGTTATTGGTGACGGTAATGGTATAGCTGCCGGTCTCCCCGACTTCCAGAATGCCGTTCAAAACTTTTGCAATACCCAGATCGGTACGGACACCACGAATTTCGGTGATGATGCTGTCGACGTTGTTATTGGTGATCCCCTTGTCTTCCAGATCATTGATATCCAGCGCACCACCTTGCAGATCATACTTGTTATCGAACTGTGGATTCCTGTCACAGTCACTTTCCAGCGGGATCACTCCCGCAGTGAGTACACCACAGTCCCCATCGGTCTGGATCATGCGGCCCACATTCTTTACATTATTTGAAACCAGAGGAAAGAAGGCCGCACCGCCGACATTTATGTCAGCCGTGATCAACGGCAGGCTTTCATCCTTGGCCAGTTGACCCGCGACTGCAGCGCCGCGCAGTACAGTCCAGTCCGCAGCAATATCAAAGATGCAGGAAAAGGCATTGGCGGTCGTCAGCGAGCAATCCCAACCGTCGCCTGACACAGTATCCAGGGTTAAACCAGTGGGCAGAATATCGCCGACAATCACTTCACCATCCGCAAAGCCGCCGCTAATGGCACCATTGCCGTTGTTTGTCACTTCAAAAAAATAGGACCCGGTGGTGTTCACCTTCCAGCTGCCTGAATCTGACTGGGTCTTGAACAATTCCAGATCGGCGATCGGATAGTTGGTCACACTGATGGCATTGAAAATCAGCATGACCAGGTCGCCGCCGGAACTGTAGCGCGTGGTAATTTGTTCGGCTTCGCTGCCAGGCTGGGCGAAATTGTAAAGCAGGTCGGATGCCGTGGCGCCGGAGAGGAAATGGGTGTCTATGTCAAAACCCCAGCTGTCACCTATTTCACGTGCGTCTCCCAATGGCAATGGTGCTGCATCGAAGATGTCATAACCGAAGCCACCGGCCCCACCAGTTGCATCCCATTCATAAAAATTGGTGATACCGTCAAGGTAATACGCCGGTCTGGTTACCGTGGAGTTGAATTCTGCGCTGGGCGCCGGGTTATAGTCATTCTCCAGCAGATTGAATGTCTCACTGTCGATGTCATCCTGAATCCCGAGAGATTCGTCACCGTTATCGATCACTTCATCGCCTTCCACCGTAATATGCGACATCTGACCATTGGGCAGGAATTCTCCGTCCGTGGTAGCCAATCGGAAATTTCTTGGCACCTGGGTAGATGCGGAATTCTGGTAAGGCTGAAATCCATGGAATAGATTTGTAACCCGCAAACGTTCATTGGGATGTTCATACACGACCACCAGCGCCCAACCTCCATTGCAGGCACCAGTCTGGCTCCAGGGTAGACCATTTTGTATGGTCAAGCCTGAGAATTCATAGGTGCCGTTTCCGGTAATTTTATCCACGACATCCTGGTAACCAACGAAATAGTCCAGATTGCCGTTTAGCCCGATGTCTTCAACCATGAAAGTTTCGAAAGCCGTAATTCCCTGCGCCGGGGTCGCACCAGGCGGGTCGAGAAATACCTCGTCATCTATATCATTTTCGGTACCGGATGCCACCCAGTAGAGATAAGCTGCCCTGATGATGGCATCCGGCGACCCGGGCAAGGTGAGATCGGCAGTACCAGAAGCATTGAATGTACACTCACCATTGTTATCGGGTACGGTACTGGTATTCGATCGCGGACGCAGGGATTTACCAATTATCTGATAACTGATATTGCCAGCCAGGGTTTCGTAAAGCATTACCGGCACAAAACCGTCTACTACCGGCAAGCCTGGCACAATAGGCCCGAATGACGCCACCAGATGCGCCCAGCCATTGACCGGTGTCTGGTTGTCGATATCCGTAACGGTAATGATTCCATTGATTGGCTTGATGCCGAAACTGCCACCGGCGGTGCCGATTTCCGGATTGGCATCATTCACGCCATTGCCCAGTAACAGGCTCATCGGCGGATCAGGATCCACCGCATTGAACCAGCTTGGATTTCCGGTAAAGTCACTCACGCCGGCGGAAAGAATAATGGCATTGTTGAACTGTGAGGTGACACTGGTGGCCAGATTACCGTCTACCGGGGCTGTCGAAATTGAGCCATTCACCCGGCCTGCGCTCGGGGTCATTGCATTGTAGGTCGGAAAAGTCTGGTTGACGTTATCCAGCGCGACCATACACATTGAGGGATCATTGGCGGGCTGAATATCAAAAGCATAACTTCCCGTATGAGGCCCGGCGGTACCGGGAAGATTCACATCCTGGATGCCCCACAATTCAACTGAAGTGCCAGCACCGGCCGGGTTCTGCGCCTTGTGAATAAAGGTCATAGCCTGGCCGGCAAACGTGGGCGACGCACTGACATCCTCGGTGCCGACATGAAAAACGAACATCACTACCATACGAGCACCATTGCTGGGTGTGGGTATGGTCAGGTCGGCGCTTTGCCCGACATTTTCGCAAACAAAGGCAGTCTGACCGGGAACGCAGCCACTCACTTCCAGCACCGAACCAGGATCAAATGCCCCGTCTTCAAGAACCTGGCCGGCCGTTGCACCGATATTCACATCCTCAAAATGAAGATCGGCAAAATTCAAGACCACATCCCCGCCGTCGCCCGCCAGAAAATTGTAGGTGGCAGAACCATTGTCGTCTCCGGGGGTATCGGTGAGCATCCCGTTGCCATCGACATTGGTCCAGTTGCCGTTGAAGGTACTGGTGCTGATGGTCATGAGGCCGGCGAAATTGCTCGCCTGTATGCCGCCACTGTCATACACAGTGAAGGTGACATTTTCCGACTCACAGGCAGTTATACTGCCGGTTGCGAGTGTTATGCGTAAAGTGCATGTCAGGATTTCGATGCTCAGGTCATCCGGATCGGCCGGATTGCCAAGGTCACTGGTAATTCCGTCGGTTACATTGATATTGACACCAATAGAGGTGGTGTTATGGGTGAAATCCAGTACCACGGTACCCAGATCAGTTTCCAGAAATTCATAGGTGGCGCTGCCATCCTCTGAATTGGGATCGATTACATCACCATCACCGGCATTCAATGCCCAGCCGCCGTTGCCTGTCGAAGTGGTCAGATTAACGATGCCGACATAGTTGGTGACCGGTTGATTCGCCGTGTTGTAGACATCGATTGTCACTACTTCGATGGAACAGATATCCGACTCGCTACTGTGAGAGATTCGAAACTCGCAACCGAGCATCTCCAGATCGTTGGTGGACAGGCCCGAATTGAAGGAAACATAGGTGGAGGACGCAGTGATCTCCAGCACCTCAATAAAATTGCTGACATAGTTGAGGATGATGGTGCCGTCTTCATCCGGATGGAAATCATAGGTGGCGATCCCGTTGCCGATGTCATTCAGCATGCCGCCATTGCCACCGGTGACGGAAACGAAATTGCCATGCGCGGTGCTGGCATTGACGACGATGATGCCATCAAAGTCGACGGCGACTGCACCCAGGCTGTTGCGCACTATAAGCGTGACCGGTTCACCGACACTGCTGCAGACATTGGCGGTGGGGTCGACATCCACTTCCACTGTGCAATTGGCTATCACCAAATCGCCGTCATCCGGTGGCACCGGTGAGACGAGACCTGCAGCGGTGGCCTGAAAGTTGACCGTACCGGAGGTGGCGCGTGTATACCCCAGATCGACTGTACCACCATCGGCCACATCAAACAGATAGGTCGCCGTTCCAGGTCCGGTAGGCACTACTGCATTGGTTGCGCTCACGGTAGACCAGGTGCCACCACTGCCGGTATTCAGACTCAGGGTGACTGTCCCGACGAAAGGTATCAATGCATCTCCTGCATCGACTACTGACACAGTAACTGTCGCAATCGAGCAAACATCGGAATTGCCGGTATGGGTAAATCTCAATCTGCAGCTGCCAATGACGAGATCGTCATCAAATGCAATGTCCACAAGATAAGTTGGATTGCCGGGATCTGCGATATTGAAATTGACTGTCTCGACATTGCTGTTGGCGTAGTCAAGAATAATCAGGTTTTCACCCAGGTCAAAATCATAGGTTGCGGTGCCGGAGTCTGCAGCACCGGCGGAGAAATTCAGTGCCGTCCCGGTATTGAGAGTAAAGTCGCCATTGCTGCCGTCCGGTACGTTAAGTGAAACATCGATGCTGCCGCTGTAATGGGTCGCCAGCACTCCGGCGCTGTCATGGACGCTTATTGTTACCGGTTCCATAGCACAGGTGCCGGCACTCTCATCATGAACAATCCGGAACGTACATGTATTGTTGACCGTCAAGGTTGGATCAAACAAAGTATTTTCAATGAAGTTGTTGTGCCCGACACCAAACTGGTAGCTGACGCCAAAATTCACAGTTGCAGCAGTTGGATTGTGATATTGCAGTGTCACGGTGCCTGCATTGCCTGCGACGAATGCGAAGGTGGCGTTGCCGTTACCATTGTCTGTGAGGTTTCCGATCGCATTCGGATTTGACCATATGGCGCCGGTGCTGTTCGACGCTGTCAAAGTTACCGTGCCGGTAAACCAGGTCATTGCAGTTCCAGCCCGGTCCGTCACACTGAGAGTCACCATCTGTGCGCCGCAGGTGCTGGAGACTGTATCGAGCATGGAAAAGCGAAATTCAACCGGTTCGATACCCACTGTGGCTGCGCGCCAGGTATCAGCGGTGCCGAGGGTAAACGCCACCGCAGCAGTATCGGCACCGGGGCCGGAAGCCGCCGCCGTTTGACGATTGATATACACAGCCTGTCCGGTCACCGCGTTGCCGTCATCACCGGTCTCACTGGCATCCTGGGTGATATTGCGGTGGCCAGTGATTATTACCGCCGGGTCCTGCACGGCCTGATCTGCATCGGATGCCGCGACCCGAAGTACCAGTGAATTGTCGACTGCCGTAGTCAATGACGGCGCGGTAGGCGCGGCTGAATTTCCGTTTTGCACGGCGGGGTTGGGGGCCACCACATAGCCGGACGCACCACGGAATGCCAGCATATAACCATAGAGTTGCTCATTGGCGTCTATACCGAAATCAAAACTGCCGCCCAGATCCGCCTGCTCGGCAAATTTATTGAAGATTCCCAATGTCGGGCCGGCACCACCGGCATCACCCGTACTAACCGCGACCCAACCTGTAGGCGGCGTGTCAAAGGTCTGGTTATCGTCGGTCTGAATCACTGCAACCAGCAGGTCGCCAACCGCAGCCGTGCCGGGAACGGACAGATTTATGACATCGTCATTGAAAGGTATCTTGGTTTCAGTACAGGCCTGCAATACGACTAACTGCGTACCACTGACACTGTTATCAACTCCGGGACAGATAAACGGCGGTGTGCCGGGCGGAAAGCGTAATGAACCCGTCACCCAATCATTCGATGCACTCAAACCAAAAGTAGCCGTGGCGCTGTCGTTACGTGTATAGGCTGCGGCACCTTTGAGATTGCCCGAACTTGGAGTTTCTACCAGCGCCGCGTGACCCCCTCCCATAAAGGTCACGGTGGGAGCATCTTCAAAACCGCCAACCCGGAGCACGAGGTCGTTAGCACCAGAAGCGACATCGTCGGCAAGGGCGCTGGCGCTGTTGCCACTATTGGTATCGAATTCAGCGATCCCGCTGGTGCCGCGCAGATGAATCATATAGCCGCGCGCCTGGGCAGTGTTATTCCAGGTAAAATTGTAACTGGCTGGTTCCGCTCCCGTGGCGACCCGGGTGTAGATCGCCATCGCTACAGTATTGTTGCCACGATTGAGCTGCGTCTCCAGGGCCCAACCGGACACCGGTGCAAAGGTATGGTTGTCTGCTTCCATGATTACCGCGACCAGGTAATCATTCAGCAATACCGTGTTATCGGTTGGCACATTGACAGTCAGGTTATTGACGTTGGTGGCGCCTGAGGTTGCCTGGGTACAACCTAATACCTGAACCTGTTGTCCCACCTGGCTGCCAATCGCGAAACATGGATCCTGAGCCTCGGCCCGAGGAACCAGCAAAGTACTCCACAGGCATAGCACGACCAGACATATTATTTTTATGCCGTCAGATCGTGTGGTTATCAGTTTTGATGAAAGCAGTGACATGCGCCAATAACGAAGTTAATTCAACCGTACAGAAGTAACACGGCCGGGAATGACAGTAAAAACATAAATATCAATAATTTGAGGCACTTAGCAAAATATCGACCGAGACCCGTCAGGGTTGATAGAAATGCCGCTCATTATCTGTTTCGGCACTCCGATAAGCTGTTCAAGATACGCATGTTCTTCGCGAGCCACGACACATTTCAAGGGAGAAGATGGGTCAACAGTCAGGAAGCCATTACAGGGTCCCGGCAAAAGTTTAAGAATTGCGCGTTGCGGTATTAATACCCAGACTGACCACGCAAAATAAATCCAGAGAAACCAATATCGGAGCCCAGAATGGCCATCGAATTCAAAATAGTGCAATCCAATACCCCCATGTTTGCCAATACCGCGAAACTGAAGCAGATTGCCTCAGAGGAAGCCAGGGCTGGCTGGGAATTGGTAGAAAAGGTGGATAACTTCAAATTGCGCTTTCAGCGCGATATCAGCCACCGCGCCAATGATGACAAACTGGACAGTGACCCCTATCGCACCCAGGTTGGCGTCAGTTCTGTGGTGACCTATGCCGTCACTGCTGTAGTCACCATTGCCATTGTCGTGATTATTCTCGGTGCCGCGGGGTTTTTCGGGGCCTAGGATTGTTGTATGTATTTTTTCCAGACTATTGTTGCCAAGCGAATCAATTCTCCTTTTTAATGCCTATGGCTCGTCGTAGACGGTGCGCACCTGTACAGTCCTTGAAACCGCGCCGCAGCTGCCGGTGCTTTCAATTGTCGAATACACCACGCCGTCAATCAGCCTGCCGTTACAGCTGACTTCCGCCGAACAGGCATTCAGGCCATCAGCGATAAAATCATAGGTTCGCGTTCCCCAGCTATCGCAGTCAGCCGGCAAATTTGCATAGCCGGCGTAATCTTCCGGCGGAAACAGGGAATTCATTGCGAAGCCGGCACCGGACTCTGCCGCATAGAATGCCCTGGTGAGATTGATCTCCTCTTCAAAAGTCCGTGCGTTTTCCTGCATCATCAGATTGATCGCCGCAGCAATAACCACCATCAGGGTGATGACAAAAATTGCTGCCGGCAGACCGACGCCTTTTTGTCCGGTATTTCCGTAAGCGAAGATTCTTTCCATTTCTGCTCCGGATCTCAAGGTACGCTGCGGGTCAAGGTTTCGTGGCTGATCTCGATGGCGTCATTGCCATCTTCGAACATGAATTTGAAACTGATCAGGGCATTGCGTTGCAATGACTGGGGGCTGACGGTGAACGCCTCCAGCCCGGCGTTATTGATGTTGTGGGTAATCAGCATCTTGTCGGGCGCCGCATCGTAGTTCGGCAGGCAGCGGTCATCCATGGCCACTTCGCAGACGCCGGTTTCTTCTTCTTCATCGGTTTGAACGCTGTAGAAACCGTAATTCGTATAGCGATAGAGTTTGTTGTCCTTGACACAGAAACTGACCGGCTCGTCGACCAGAAAAAATCGCTGGTAAGGGGAACGACGTCTGAACCGGTGGGTTTCCACCAGCGTGACCGTGCTGGCATCCGACGAGGGTCCCGTGTCTTCAATAGTATCGATTTCCTCGATCGGTCCGCGATCCGGAAATCCCGAGGTCGTCATGTTTTCACCGTCATAAATATCATCGATGTCATCAGGATAAATCACCGCAAAGCCGCCGCTGGTGCCTTCCTGATCCGGCTCAAAATCAACCACATCAAAAGTGTCAGAGCCACCGCCGGTAAACGGCGCATCCAGATAGGAAGTCGCGGCGCGCACCGGCACAAACTCAATACACTGATCGCCACCGCCGCCTGCCGTCGTGGTCCTGATGCTGTTGGGCAGCGCGTTATGCAATTCCATCGCCATGCGATCCAGTGCGATCCGTCCTGCTGTCCCCAGCTCAGAGCGTCTGGTACTGGCGGAAATTCCTTCCACAGAATCGCCGATATAACTGACGATGCCGATCGCCATGATTGCACTGATCACGATCGCAACAATCATCTCGATGATGGTGAATCCGGCAATGTCTGGTCTATTTATTGTCATGATCTGTCATGTCTAGAAATTTGATTTATAGGCACTGAATTTAAAGCCATCTGCCATACTGCGAAAGCTGACTGTCACAGTGACTAGTTTTGCATCTTCTTCGTCATTGAGTTCGTTATCAATGCTCAGGTTCTCTTCATCCTCGTCGACCCCGAGGTCGATATAGCGAACCTCAACCTGTACGCGGAAGTTGTCATAGCCATCTCGTGTATTCCCTTCTGCATCCTGCAAGGGGTCAGGCTGTCCATCGCCTTCGTCCAGACCATGATAGTCATCAACATCGTCGAATCTGTCCCTTGTTTCGGCGCCATCCGGACCAAATGAACCCTCCGCCGTGCATTGTCTTGGCGGCGGTGCCGAAGCGCGACAGGGTGGAATCCCGCTGTTGGCCGATTTCTCATCAAAGCGCTTGCCCATTATTTCATCGATATAGGCCTGGGCCAGCGCTACCGCCCGCAACTGCACCATCGGATCACTGCTACGTAACAAACCACCCTGGATGGCAAAGGTTACCCCGGCAAGCGCAACTGACAGAATAACGATGGTGACAATCAGTTCAACCAGGGTTGTGCCCCTGGCTCCGATAATTTTGTTTATCGCCGGATCAGACATCGCAGTCACCTGCATAGGCAAAACCGGAAGGCGATAGGCAGACACTCAGCAAGGGATCTTCGTTGATACACATACGTACAGCCGAGGTAATGGCCGCTTCCGATCCGGCAATTCCGCTGTCGGCAAGATCACCAAGGGACGTGAAGTTCAATACCAGATAATCTGCATTGCTTAAGTCGGTATCGCCATTGGTCACACTGCAGCTGTCGGTTTCATTGATATCACCCGACACGGAAATACTTTGCAATGAAAATGTCGACGTCTCCATTTCACCGCCATTGGATGAGGACGTAAGTGTGATCGTAGTGCCGGCAAGATTGGGCCTGATCTCCAGGCTCACGTTCTCCCGTCCCATGGCGCTTTGCTGTACCGTACGGGTAAAGGAAATGACCTGATCGCGCAGCACAATTCCATTCATCGCACTGCCGCGGATCAGGCGCGACATCGTCACCGAAGCCAGTACGCCGATGACAAGGGAGACGACGATGAATTCGACAATTGTAAAACCGCGGCTGTGCGAATCACCCTGGATTGCCTGTTGAAACATTACTGTGGTCTTCTCAATATCCGGATCTGGGCCAACTGTTCGATATCCACCAGTTCAAACGATTCTCCGGGAAAAAGATACTTTGCCCTGTCCCGTGTTGCAATTGCATCATCCGCTGCACCTGTCACCTGATACGCCATCATCAAATACCGGTAGTGCATTGGCCGCGGATAGCGGTCCAGAAACGCCGGCGACCAGTCTATGAATACCTGAGCGAGCGCAGGGTCCTGCGATGTCACGCCTTGCAGCACCAGACGGAAATTGATTGCCAGCAAAACCCGGTCTATCCATACCACCGGATTCAACATGCGCTGAAGACTTCTCACATCCTGTTCCAGGCCGAATTCATACCTGGCAAGCAAATAGCCTGATTGCAGTGTCGTCATCATGAACGCCGTAGTCACCAGTGGAATCAACACGCCGCCGGTCCCGAACAACAGGCCCTGCTCAGCTTGCACCGATTTGACCGGTGATACCAGACTGTCCAGCCAGTAGATCAGCAGTACGAATGTGATCCAGTGCGGAACCGAGGTATAAAACGGATACTCCAGCTGGGTGTGCAAGACAATCGGAAAAAACAGACCGATGACCGCCAGACGATGTGCCATCGGCAGTTTCATTACCAGGGACCAGACGAACCAGGCCGCCAGCAATACTCCAGCCAGAGCGACAATGCCGCCCTCCGCCGCCCACAGCATCAGTTCATTGTGGGGATGATCCAGCCCGCCGATGCCGGGGATGGTAATTTCTCCGCGCGCATAACCTTCGGCAGTATAGGCAACGAAACCACGCTCAAATTTTCCGTAGCCGTAACCGGTCAGCGGTTCGGCCAGAATCATGTCAATGGTCTGCGGCATGTGGATCAGGCGCAGACTCGCAAATGTCGTTACTTCCTTTTCACTGCCCTGGAATTG